>NZ_JAUCAP010000002.1:0-78059 GCF_030361045.1 Lentilactobacillus sp. TOM.63 | reverse complement strand
CAAAACAAAAAGAGCCCTAATCACAAAGTGATTAGAACTCGAATTTAGTTTCACCAACAACAGTTGACGAAGAGCCTTTCAAAATTAAAATGCACTGCCGTTCTTGCTTAAATTCTGAGCTTAAATCGTTTTTCGACCTAATCTCCATCTATTCAATTTGATTAATCTGGATTTTTCTGGCTCAACTGCCACTGCAAATAGGCATTGATGAATGGATCCAGATCGCCATCCATCACACCGTTGACGTTAGCCGTTTCATAACTTGTTCGATGATCTTTGACCATGGAATACGGATGGAACACGTAGGAGCGAATTTGGGAGCCCCAACCGATGTCCTTTTGTTCACCTTCAATTTTGGCTTTTTCTTCCTGTTTCTTCTCTTGCTCTCGTTCATACAACTTGGATTTCAACATATTCATGGCCGTTTGCCGGTTCTGCAGTTGAGACCGTTGAGCTTGGCTGGCTACCACAATTCCGGTTGGAAGATGGGTGATTCGGACCGCAGACGATGTCTTATTAATATGTTGCCCACCAGCACCACTTGACCGATAGACATCAACCCTTAAATCATCAGGATTGATTTTGATATTGACATCATCATTCAGTTCAGGCATCACATCAACGGAAGCAAATGACGTGTGTCGCCGGCCAGCTGAATCAAATGGTGAAATTCGAACCAGCCGATGGACACCCTTTTCGGAACGCAAGTAACCATAGGCATCGGCCCCACTTATCAGAAGAGATACGCTATTGATCCCAGCAACATCCCCCACTTGGTAATCGAGGGTTTCAACATTGAATCCATGTCCCTCTGCCCAGCGAGTGTACATCCGAAGCAGCATCGATCCCCAATCTTGAGACTCAGTTCCACCAGCACCAGGGTGAATTTCTAATATGGCATTATTATGGTCATATTGACCATTCAGCAGCAATCCTAACTGATAACGTTGAAGTTTAGTTTGTAAGTCGCTTGCTTCAGTTTGAAACTCATCCTGCATCCCTGAATCAGGATCTTCAGAAATCAATTCCAAGGTGACCTTTAAATCATCAAGTTTATCGGACAACGCTTTATAGCTGTCCCGTTTGGTTTTCATCTGGTTGGTCTCATCGATGAGCTTTTGGGCACTTTCCTGATCATCCCAAAATCCAGGTTCGGCCATCTTGGCTTCGTTGATGGCAATGCTTTCACTCAAAGCATCAAAGTCAAAGAGACCCCCTAAAGCCGTCGATGGCTTTTTGCATATCAGCGATTTGTTTTTTTGCGTCACTTAATTCAAATGTCATATTCAGTCTTCTTTCTTATAATCATTATGACTGCCTAATTCAAATAAAGAACCCAAACAAAGGTGTTCGGATTCTTCAATGATTTATTAACGTTGCATATTTTGACGAATTTCGGCCTTCATGAAGAGACGAGTTGCATCATAATCAATATCGGCAATCATTTCCTCAAACATCTTGTAACCTTCTCGTTGGTATTCAACCAGTGGATTTTGTTGACCATAACCACGTAGGCCAATTGATTGACGCAATTGATCCATGATATCGATATGATCAGTCCAATGAGAATCAACAACCCGCAAAATAACAACCTTTTCAAATTCAAGCATTTGAGAAGCATCGTACAGTTGCTCTTGCTTTTCGTTGTAAACTTTATTCGCAATATCCATCAAGAACTTCTTGATTTCATCAGCGGATTTGTTTTGGAAATCTTCAAGAGAAACCTTATCAGGGCTAACCATTGCACTAATGGCAAAGTCTAAGACCGTTTGGAGATCCCAATCGGATTGGTCACCTTGCGTATGCAAATCGACAATTCGGTTGACAGTCCGTTCGATCATTGGCATGATCACCCATTTGAGTGATTTGTTTTCTTCAATGACTTGTTGGCGTTCACCATAAATCACTTCACGTTGTTGTCTCATAACATCATCGTACTGGAGAACGTTCTTACGAGAATCATAGTTGTTACCTTCAACTCGCTTTTGAGCCGATTCAACTTGATTAGTGATCATCCGAGAACGAATAACCGCATCTTCTCCTTGAACGTTCATGTGTTCCAAGAAGTTCTTGATCTTTTCAGAACCAAAACGACGCATCAAGTCATCTTCAAGTGACAGGTAAAATTGTGACAAACCTGGATCACCTTGACGACCAGAACGGCCACGAAGCTGGTTATCGATTCGTCGGGACTCATGTCGTTCGGTCCCAATAACGGCTAACCCGCCTAACTCAACCACTCCGGGTCCTAATTTAATATCAGTTCCCCGGCCAGCCATGTTGGTCGCAATCGTAACAGCACCCTTTTGACCAGCGTTGGTGACAATTTCAGCTTCCTTGGCGTGGTTCTTGGCGTTCAAAACAACATGAGGAATTTTTTCTTCATCCAACCGGTGTGACAGATACTCGGAAGTTTCAACCGCAACGGTACCAACCAGCATTGGTTGACCCTTCTTGTGAAGTTCCTTAATCTTATTGATAACAGCATCGAATTTGGCTTCCAAACTTGGGTAAAGAATATCTGGATGATCGACCCGGATAACCGGCTTGTTGGTTGGAACCGAAATAACCTCCATGTTATAAATCTCACGGAATTCTTCAGCTTCAGTCTTAGCCGTACCAGTCATTCCGGCAAGTTTCTTATACATCCGAAACATATTCTGATAGGTGATTGTTGCCATGGTCTTACTTTCCTCTTGGATTGTAACCCCTTCTTTAGCTTCAATCGCCTGATGCAGGCCATCTGAGAATCGACGACCCTGCATAATCCGGCCGGTAAACGAATCAACGATCATAACTTCATCGTCTTGAACCACATAATCCTTATCACGTAGCATGATAAAATTAGCTCGCAAAGCTTGATCCAAATGGTGGGTCAAAGCCGTATTGTCAGTATCATAGAGGTTCTTCAAATTGAAGTACTTTTCAGCCTTTTCAATTCCTTGGTCAGTCAGTGAAACTGTCTTGGTTTCAAGGTCAACCTTGAAGTCGTCACCTTCATGTAAAGTCTTGGCAAATCGATCAGTTCGTTGATATAACTCTGAAGTTCCAGTTGCTTGACCTGAAATGATCAAAGGGGTTCTGGCTTCATCAATCAAGATGGAGTCAACTTCATCGACAATCGCAAAGTTAAGTGGTCGTTGAACCATTTCTTCTTTGTAAGCAACCATGTTATCCCGCAAGTAATCGAAACCAATTTCAGCATTGGTTGAATAAGTAATATCGGCTGCATAAGCTTTTCGCTTTTCATCGGGGCCCATCTCTGTCAAGTTAACGCCAACAGAAAGTCCCAACCAGTTATACAACTCACCCATTTCAGTGGCATCCCGTTGTGATAGGTACTCGTTAACCGTAACAACGTGAACCCCTTCACCTGCAAGGGCATTTAAATAAACTGGCATGGTGGCTGTCAAAGTTTTACCTTCACCAGTCTTCATTTCGGCAATGTTACCTTCATGTAAAACGATCCCACCCATGATCTGGACGTGGAATGGATAAAGTCCTAAGACCCGCTTAGCACCCTCTCGAGCAACCGCAAAGGCTTCAGGAAGCAAATCATCGAGTGATTCGCCCTTTTTGTAACGCTCTTTGAACTCTGGCGTTTTAGCTTGTAATTCTTCATCACTGAGCTGACGATACTCTTCAGCGTAGGCACCCACCTTATCAGCAATCTTGCTGAGGCGCTTTTGCTCACGCTTATCACTTTCAACCCATTTCTTTAAAACGTTAGTTGCCATTAGTAAATTCCCTTCTAAAAACAAAGCATTATGATTAAACTTATTAGTAAAACGTGGACTACATACTTTTTAATTGTACCATTTCATTCTGTCAATGAAAACAATAAATCAAATCAAATGGCATTAATCCATGATAGTACATTTTGGCTGGGGTTAAAAGGAATAAATCTATTGATTTTAAAAAAGTCCTTTAGATCAAAATCGGAACTTAGATATTGGTCCGCGGTAACTTTGAAACGCGCTCCGAAAAGCTGCCGCTCAACTATATAAAGACTCCTACCCAATAATCCAAAACCAGGATTATCGGGTGGGAGTCCTTATATAGACGCGTCAAAGCGCTTTTCTCCGCGCTCTATTATTCTTCTCCCGTCTCAATCAAGCCGTAGCGGCCATCATTTCGACGATATACAATGTTAATACCTGATGTTTCTGCATCTTCATAGATGAAGAAATCATGGCCCAACATATCCATTTGGAGAATTGCCTCTTCATTGTCCATTGGCTTTAAAGCTAATTGCTTTGTACGAACAACTTGGAACTTCGATTCGTTATCTGAATCTGTGTCAGTTTGTTCTTGGGTAGGTGCAAACTCAAGGTTCTTGAAGCCTTTTTCACGGGACTTGCGGTTAACCTTAGTCTTGTACTTACGAATTTGACGTTCGAGCTTGTCCGTTACCAAATCAATGCTTGCGTACAAGTCATTAGACATTTCTTCGGCTCTCAAGGTTAAGTATGGCAAAGGAATAGTTACCTCAACTTTAGCTTGCTTATCTGAATAGACCTTCAAATTCACATGAGCTGTATTTTTCAAATCCTTTTCGAAGTATTTCTCCAGCTTACTGATTCGTTTCTCAACATAATCCCGAATCGCTTGAGTTACCTCAATATTTTCACCACGAATGTTAAACACTAGCATAACAATCTCTCCCTTCACCATTAAAGGCTTAATGGTCCAGTTATGAAATCACTTTCATTACTGGCTACACTTTAAGTATAATTGAAAGTTCGCGTTTTAACAATCATTGACTCTGGATTTCTTCACCTTGCGAGAGTTATTCCAATTACTGATGTCGCTCCTGCTTGATATAACAGACTTGCTGCATGACGGATTGTTGTCCCAGTTGTGTATACATCATCAATAATCGTGACATCTTTTCCGCTAATGCGCTCGATCTGGGGTTCGACAAGTTCGAATGGTTGAATTAAACGTAATCGATCAGCCCGACCTTTTTCAGACTGTCGTTTATCTTTAACAGTTTGAGAGGTTTTCAATGCTTCAACCAATGAGCAACCTTTAAGTAATCCAGTCACTTGATTGAAACCTCTTGTAGCCATTGTACCGGCATTGACAGGAATAGGAACCAATAATCGTTTTTGCCATGTCACTGCTTTCTTGACCTCTTTTGCAAAAATAAAGCGCAGTCGGTAATCCCCTAAAAATTTATAGCGTTTCATATAGTCCTTCATTGCCGAATTGTATTCATATAGGGCCCTATTTTGAAAGTCAAAACTAATTTGTTGCTGCCATCGTTCACAGTCATAACACGGATTGCTCATCTCCGCTTTCAAACGCCTACCACACTTAACACAAGTTGCAACTGAATCTAATCTGAAAAAGTCAGCGGCACATTCTTCACAAAGTTGGCGGGCTTGGGCGGGTGCCAACGACATCATTTCATCAAATGACGTTGTGTGCCGCAATGACGACTGACACAATAAACAATTAGTCATATTTCAGCCGCCTTTCGATTCATTTTTCTAATTTGTCGTTGGCATGAACGGATATTTGCGGCCCGGGCTTCTGCGTAAAATAAGACCCTGCCAGTTGGACGGTCACTGCTACGCCCCACCCTGCCCGCAATTTGAATCAGCGCGGCAGCTGAAAAGATATCGTTATCTGCTTTCAGTACCAAAACGTCAATCCCAGGAAAAGTGACGCCGCGTTCTAATATCGTCGTTGTAATGATAAAATCCAGCTCGTGATGACGCATTGCGCTTACTTTCTCGAGTCGTTCTGGATCGGCAGCGAAAACCGTGTCATACTTGGCAATAATGCCAGCATCTTTGATAGCGGTTGCAACGGCCGCCAAATCTTTGATGTGGGGAACAAAAAGTAAAAACCGCTGCTGTTGGCTCATTAGTTGTCGAATCATTTTTAAGACCCGTTTGTCTAATCGATTATTATCAATTCCCTGAGATAATCCTTTGATCTTGATAATCGTTGGCTCTGGCAATAAATGACCATGATAGCGAATGGGTAAATAACTAATGGAAAGGCGCCCTTTTCTCACCTGGGTTAGCAAATGTTTATCCGGGGTAGCCGTTAAATAAAGCATCGAACCAGCTGTTTTGATCGCATTATTAACCCCAAAGTGAAGCATCGGGTTACCAGAAAATGGGAAGACGTCCACTTCATCAATAATGAGGACATCAAAGGCGTGGTAAAATCGAAGCAGCTGATGGGTGGTACAAATTGTAATTTGACTATATTTGTACGGCTGTTCGCTTTTGCCATGAAGCAGTACAATCGACGTTTTGGCAAAGGCCGCCTGAATTCGTGGAAACAATTCAATACAAACGTCGACTCGCGGAGAAGCAATACAAATCCGTTTTCCATAACGAACCGCCCACTCAATACCTTTAAACAGCATCCCTGTTTTCCCTGCTCCGGTCACCGCCCACAAAAGGTGATGCTGACGCTTTTTAAAAATGCGCACGACCTGTTCCGCACATTCTGCCTGCAAAGGCGTTAATTGGCCTTCCCACGACAAGGCATCGGAAACTTTGGTAAATTGATTGGGCTCATCAACAAACGCCAAATCATGCAGCGTATCCATTCGCTTCATTTGGATGCAGACATAGCAATAATATTGACCGTTTGGCAGGTTAGCTTGACTTCGTTTGAGTCGGGAACCACACCTTGAGCACATCAAGCTAGGCTTTAATTGAATTGCAGGCCGTCGTTTGACTTCCGGTAATTCCAAGATCGCTGCCGACAGTTCAGCAGAACTTATTTGGCGTCCGTACAAGTCTGATATATGATTAATCATAGAACTTCACCTCACTATTTAAATACGAATTATTCAGGAGGATTTTTTTGAAAGCAACTTATTTAACAATTAAAACATCGGGATCTCATGAAATTGATATCAAAAAGTCTCGATTCATCTGCTCGATGGAACGGATTACGTCCGAAGGCCAAGCCAAACATTTTATTCAAACGATCACGAAGACAAATGAAAAGGCCAACCACAATTGCTTCGCTTACATGCTCGGTGATACCGATCAAATTCAGCTGGAAAGCGATAATGGCGAACCTTCCGGAACCGCTGGAGTGCCAATTTTAGAAGTGCTCAAAAAAAATGAGCTCCACAATGTGATTGCTGTGGTCACTCGCTACTTTGGTGGGATTAAATTGGGTGCCGGCGGTTTAATTCGAGCATATAGTAACGCGACGTCAACCACAATTGATCAATTGGGCATCGTTAATTTAGTGACGAAAAAAGAACTATTCTTGACGATCGATTATAATCAATTTGATAAATTAAAGTATTTTCTTTCAACCCATGACGTCCCTATTGAAGACGTGGGCTACACAGACAAGATCAAGGTTACTATTGCGGTTGAACAAGCGAATATTCCACCCTTTATTCAAAAATTAAAAGACCTGTTAAGTAATCAATTTGATTATTCCAGTGGTCAAAATAAAGTCTTCGAATTGCCATTCTCACGAGAAGAACGGCAACAAGAAGAAAACGAATCATGAATTGAGAATAATCGGAGACCTTAGCCGATTTGAACCAGAGCGTAGGAGCAAGGGCCGGGACAAAACTTACCGTTTTGCTCCGACCCTTTTGTGTTCTAAATATCATTTAATTGATTAGTGGGCCCGTGGCGTTTTGCCGAATATGTAATGATCTTATCGATTATCCTTACTCGTCGTGTCCTTCACTAATTTCTTGATTCCATTCAACAACGGCTGCCGGTCTTCGCCCACCAAACCAATCGTTTCGACGAAAAGCTCCAGTCCAATCAACACGGCAATCGTCAAAAGAATTGATCCCCATAGTGGTGAAATTGGGTAAAGTAATGAGATGAACGAGAAAATCAACGCAATCCCATAAATAACCAGAACTGTCTGTCGGTGCGTTAACCCGATTTGCATCAATCGATGGTGCAAATGGCGTTTATCAGCATGAGAAATGGGTTCCTTATTAAGCAGTCGTCTAAAAATCGCAAATACGGTGTCGGTAATGGGAACGCCTAAAATCATTACAGGGATTAATAACGTGATAAAGGTGGCATTTTTCAACCCAAATAATGAGAAGACGGACATCATAAAACCAATAAATAAAGCCCCGGTATCACCAAGATAGATTCGAGCCGGGAAAAAGTTGTATGGCAAAAAGCCAACACATGAAGCCACCAACGCAAAAATCATGATCGACACGAAGATGTTACCAACGTTCAAGAAGAACATCCCGGTAATTCCCATCGTTGTCAACGCAATGATTGCAACCCCCGTAGCCAAGCCATCCAAGCCATCAATCAAATTGACAGCATTGGTAATTGCCAAAATCCAGATCCAAGTAATTGGCAAGCTCATCCAACCCAAATGAATCGTAAAAAATGGCAAAGTAATCGTTGTCATTTTGACTCCGGCAGCAAAATAAACCCACAGTGCAGCAAGGGAAATGCCTAAGACTTTTTGCCGTGGCTTTAATTCAAAGATATCATCGATAATTCCGGTTAAAATAATAATCGTTTCGCCGCCATAAACACCCCACAAAATTTTAGTTGGAAACTGATTTCTTAACAGAAACATCGTGCAAAATGTGTATGAAATAAAAATGGCCAACCCACCAATTGTTGGCATTGGAATTTTATTGACTCGGCGTTTGTTTGGTCGATCCTCAGCACCAACAGCAAACGCCAATTTGCGAATAAATGGGGTTAATATCGCAGAAAGAATCATGGTAGCGAACAATGACACAATGATTTCGAATTTCAAATTTGTAACCTCACTTAATTCCTAACATGGATTATTAAATCAATTATACAAACGCCAATTGATAAAAACAAGCCATCATTGCCTGTTCAGCCAATCACATTATAAAATCTGTTCATATTGAACATTGTTTCCGTTCACAAGTTAAACTACATTTAAATTGTAGGTGTTAACGCTTTCGCGAACTTAAATTCACAAGTAAAGGAGACATTTCTATGAAAAGCAGAATCAGAAACACACAACCATCTCTTGGGCCTCAAAAAGACGCACCCTTTTTAGTTCAAATGGGCATTTTTGCGGCAATTTTGTTTGTTTCAAGCTTAATATCGCCACTTTTTCCACCTGAATTTCCCGTTCCGACACCAGTGATTGGTTTAATTGTTTTATACACGTTACTCACGCTGCATATCATCAAATTGGAATGGGTAGAAAAATTTGCGACTTCAATGATTGGCTTTATCTCTTTTTTATTTGTCCATCGGGTATTCAGCTAGCGGCATCGTTAGATATCATGAAAGAACAGGGGCTTCAATTAATCCTGGTAATTATCCTCTCAACCATCCTTCTATTGGTCGTCGTTGCCTACACCGCCTCTTTCTTCATTTGGCTCAAGCAAGTGATTTTTCATACCGACGTTTCCGTGGAAGAAATTTGATGGGTGGTGAGCAGGATGACGGCAGTTCAACTTAACATCATGGATTTTTTTGGAACCCCAGTTTTTGGCATTAGCTTATCCATTTTTGTGTATCTAATTGGCATATGGCTATTCAAGATTACCAATGGTTTTTTCTTATTCCAGCCGTTATTCGTTGGAATGGTTCTCGGCATCTTCAGCCTGTGGCTGATGGCCAAAACATTTTCAATTGACGTTGCCTGGTTATACAGGCATGCCTATAAACCAGGCGGCGACATCTTGTTTTGGTTTTTAACGCCGGCAACAATCGCGTTTGCGGTGCCCTTATACAAACGAAATGATATTATTAAACGATTTTGGTTAGAAATTGGCCTTTCACTCACAATTGGTCTGGTCATTGCCCTCTTTGGCATTTATTGGGTCTATAAGCTCTTCGGTTTAAGTGATGCTGGGATTGCGTCACTCCTCCCACAAGCGGCCACTACGGCCTTTGCAATGCCAATTGCAGAAGCGATTGGCGGCAACTCAGCAATCACCGCGATGGCCTGCATCGTCAATGCAGTGATTATTTACGCTTTGGCTAACTTTCTTCTGAAAGCATTTCGACTGACCGAACCAATTAGTCAAGGTCTCAGCCTAGGTTCAGCCGGTCATGCCGTGGGTTCCGCCAAAGCGCTACAACTCGGATCCGTGACCGGATCAATGGCTTCAGTAGCGTTTGTGTTAATCTCAATTGTGGTGGATCTGATTGTCCCAGTGTTTACCAACTTGGTGGGGATCACACCATAGCGATTCAACCGGCTAACGAAAATGAGCACCTCTTCATCATGGAGAGGCGCTCGTTTTTAATTGGTACCAACTATTTTTTATCGTGTCATGGTCAAAAGATGTTTCACCAAACAACCAGCTGCCCACAAGACTATTCGCCACAATCCAAGAACAAGGTTGTGAGACAAATCAACAACTTGTACATTGGCTGCCAACTGTTCGATTCCACCCTCTGACACTACTCACGCAAATGATAGTTATAGGTCGAAATAATAATATTTTGCCGTGAATTCAAAATGGTTCGCAGGCGCAGACTGGTTTGGTTATGCAAAATGTTTTCCCAGCGGTGACGGGGTACAAATTGTGGAACCAAAACAGTTGTCGAATAGTTTCGATCTGCGGCTCGTTTAGCAATCACATCGCAAAATCGTAATGTTGGTTGGGCGATCGAACGATAGGATGAATGGATATCAACGAACCGGACATCTGGAAATTCTTTTTTAAATTCCTCGGACGTCTTATGTTCCTTCTCAGGATTGGAATCAAAGGAAACGTGCATGGCAATCACGTAGTCCCCGATTGACTGGGCATAGCTAATTGCATTGGCAGTTACTCGGGTAACACCGCCAACCAAAACAACCACCGTCGAACCATCAAAATGATGAGTTGCGGTAATTTCGGTATTATCTTCAATCACGCGCAACTGTTCGGCCACTCGTTTGTAATGCCGATTAATCTTGTAAAAAATGTGAATCAAAATCGGCATCACGATCAGATACGGCCAGACGTTTGGAAACCTTAATAAGAATAAACACGTTACCAAGGCTAATGAAATGAAGGCCCCAACAAAGTTAATGACCGACTTAAGTTGCCAATTTTTCCCGCGATTATGATACCAGTGAATAATCATTCCGGATTGAGATAACGTGAACGGAATGAACACACCGACAGCATACAGTGGAATTAAAGAATTGGTTCGGCCACCAAAGATTTGAATTAACACAATGGCGCCAACGGCCAACGAAATAATCCCGTTTGAATAACCGAGCCGGTCCCCTTTATCGAGGTATGCGTGGGGTAAAAACTTATCTTTAGCCAAATTATAAGCAAGAATTGGAAAGGCTGAAAAACCAGTATTTGCGGCAACAGCCAAAATCATCGCAGTTGATAACTGTAGCAGGTAGTAAACAATGCCATGACCGAAGACATTAACACCGATCTGGGAAAGCACCGTTTCATGGCTATTAGGAATAACACCCATGTAGTAACTCATATAGGTAATACCGCCAAAGAAGCACGCCAAGATGGTTGCCATGATGGCTAATGTTGCGGAAGCATTTTTACTCTTTGGTGACTTGAAATTCGGAACAGCATTACTAATCGCTTCAACACCAGTCAAGGAAGATGAACCAGATGAGAAAGCTCTGAAAAACAGAATCAGGGTCATACCTTCAACCGGTGCGCCAATATGAGCAGCGGCATGATACTGGATGTTTCCAGTGGCAATATTGTAACCACCATAAATAACCATCCCGATAATCATCACAATGAAAAGATAAACGGGCAAGGTCAGAAATGAAGCTGATTCACGAATTCCTCTCAAATTAAGCAGCATAATTGCAACTACAATCAAACAAGAAATCAATACTTGATGAGAATAAAGAGACGGGATCGCTGAAGTAATTGCTTCAGTCGCAGATGTTGTGGATACGGCCACAGTCAGCATGTAATCAACCAACAGTGAACCACCGGCAATGAGCCCCGCTCGTTCACCCCAGTTAGTGCTGGCAACAACATACGCCCCACCACCAGATGGATATGCGTGAATAATCTGTTGGTAAGAAAGCGTAATGGCAGCTAAGAGTACCAAAACAAGTGCAGCAACCCAGATTTGGTACATCAGGGCTGCAGCTGATAAAGTGATCAGAATTGTTGTGATCTGTTCGGTACCATAAGCCACTGACGAAAGGGCATCGGAAGATAATAATGCCAGTGCCTTAAACTTTGTCAGGGATTGGCCACCCTCATCAGTGGTTTTTAGCGGTTTCCCAATTAAAAACCGTTTTAAATATCGCCACATAAATAGTTACTCCTTTTAATATAAATCTACCACTCGTAGTGAACCATAAAATAATAGTCCTTCTTGGTAGCAAAAACAAGTCTTGTTATGCAGTAGTAAGATAACACGTAAATACACCATACAACACAAAAATGACTGCGACAACCTCGTTAGTTAATGTTTTTCGAAACAGTCGTTATATTAGGTTAACCGGGTATATTTTATAACCGTTGAAATGGTTAGTTTTCCAGTCACCTAACGACTAATCGTTAGCCATACAAAAAGCCGGCCGACAAACTGAATTCATTCGTCGTCCGACTCCGTTAAGTTATTTTAAATGATTAATCTGTCTGAATGCCTAAATTACATTCCCATTCCTGGAGTTGGCATTGGAGCAGCTGGTGCATCCTTCTTTGGTTCGTCAGCAACAACAGCTTCAGTCGTCAACAACAAGGCTGAAACAGATGCAGCGTTTTGAAGGGCTGAACGGGTAACTTTGGTAGGATCAACGATACCGTCTTTGATCATATCTTCAAATTTACCATTGGCTGCGTTGTAACCAATTCCGGATTTTTCATCTTTGAGTTGTTCAACGATTACTGAGCCTTCAACACCGGCATTTTCAGCAATTTGACGAACAGGTTCTTCAAGTGCCCGGCGAACAATGTTAATACCAGTTTGCTCGTCACCATCGGCTGATTCGTCCAATTTTTCGATGTCTGGAATGACATTGATCAAAGCAGTTCCACCACCAGGGACGAAGCCTTCTTCAACAGCGGCACGGGTTGCATTCAAAGCATCTTCAATTCGGTACTTCTTTTCTTTCAATTCAGTTTCGGTAGCGGCACCAACCCGAACAACGGCAACCCCACCTGATAACTTAGCCAAACGTTCCTTTAACTTGTCACGGTCAAAGTCAGAAGTAGTCTTTTCAATCTGAGTCTTAATTTCTGAAACTCGTTGACTGATTGCATCCTTGGCACCTGAACCGTCAACGATTGTGGTTGAATCCTTCGTAACGTTAATCTTGTTTGCTTGGCCTAATTGTTCAAGCGTTGCGTCCTTCAAGTTCAAACCAAGATCATCAGTGATAACCGTTGCACCAGTCAAAATGGCGATATCTTGGAGTTGTTCCTTACGACGATCACCAAATCCTGGGGCCTTAACGGCAACAACATTGAAGGTTCCCCGCATCTTGTTCAATACAAGTGTTGGTAATGCTTCACCACCAATATCATCGGCAATAATCAAAAGTGAACGACCTTGTTCAACAATCTTTTGCAACAATGGCAAAATGTCTTGAATATTGGTAATCTTCTTGTCGGTAACCAAAATATATGGATTGTCGAGATCGGCTTCCATTTTGTCGTTATCGGTTACCATGTATTGTGACATGTAGCCACGGTCAAATTGCATTCCTTCAACAACATCCAAGCTCGTTTCAACACCACGCGACTCTTCAATGGTAATAACACCATCGTGGCCAACTTTTTCCATTGCGTCAGCAATCAAACTACCAACTTCGGTGTTAGCTGATGAAATTGAAGCAATCTGAGCAATATCATCTTTTGTCTTCACGTCATGTGACATCTTGTGAAGACCATCAACGGCAGCCTTGGTTGCTTTTTCGATTCCACGGCGAATGCCAACAGGGTTAGCACCAGCAGTGACGTTCTTCATACCTTCATTTACAATTGCTTGTGTCAAAACAGTTGCAGTAGTGGTACCATCACCGGCAACATCATTGGTCTTTGACGCAACTTCAGAAACTAATTTGGCACCCATGTTTTCAAAATGATCTGGCAATTCGATTGCCTTTGCAATTGTAACACCATCATTTGTGATCGTTGGGTTGCCTGCTGATTGTTCCAAAACAACGTTGCGGCCTTTTGGTCCTAATGTTGCTTTAACTGTGTCTGCTAATTTATCAACACCCTTGAGCATTGCGCCGCGGGCATCTTCAGAAAACTTAACTTGTTTAGCCATTACAAATTTCACCTCAAAAATGTATTTTTGATTTATTATATAAATTAATGATGCTGATTATTTCGCAAAAAGTTTATTCAACAACTGCGACAATATCTTTTTCATGTAAAACTAGATAGGATTTATCGTTGTCCTCGATCTCAGTACCTGCGTACTTATCGAACATTACCTTGTCGCCCTTTTTTACAACTGGCGCAACCTTTTGACCATTGTCCAAAACTCGGCCATCACCTACGGCAACAACTGTACCGGCTTGTGGCTTCTTCTTAGCATTATCTGCTAATACGATACCGCCTACCGACTTTTCTTCTTCTTTTTCTGTTTCGATAATTACACGATCGCCTAATGGTTTTAACACGTTAGTCCCTCCATTTACAACTATTTTTAGCATCATTAGCACTTGAATGACAGAAGTGCTAATCACTGTTTATAATATATTATTTTTTTGATCTAATTGCAAGGATTTATTAGAAAATGTTCAGGATATCATGCCTGGATTGGGATTATACCAGGGTTTGTGGCAGGGATTTAAATCATCGCCTAATTGCTCTATTTTTGAATCATCCCCTACTTTAAATAAACCAATACCCATATTTAGACACATCTTGCACTCTTATAAATCAAATAAAGCGCCTCGCCGTGAACAAGAAACGTTCATCGCGAGGCACTTTATTTAAATTCAACCCGAGCTTTAACTTCGACTTATCCACACATTAATCGTGTTTTTCAATCGAGGTAAAGTCGCAGGAAACTACTTTCCAAAGTTATCGATAAAGTAAATCAACGTCTGTAGTTCATTGGTCAAATCGACGTTTTGAACCAGCACATTATCAGGTACTGAGATTCGGATTGGGGTGAAATTCAAGATCCCTTTTACGCCCCCAGCTACCGCATCCGCTGCAACTTCTTGGGCTGCAGATGATGGCACTGTCAGGATCACAACCTGAATTTGTTGTTCATGCAGCTGGCTGGCAAGCTCTGAGATTGGATAGACTGGTACCCCATCCTCAATGGTATTAATGATCGTTCCATTCGTATCAAATGCCGCAGAAATCCGTACGTTGCTATCTTTGTGAAAATTAAAGTTTAACAGCGCGTGGCCCAAGTTACCAACACCAATCAAAGCAACGTTGGTCAGGTGTTCCTGGTTCAAGATCTGCTTAAAGAAGTTCAGTAGGCTATCGACATCATAACCATAACCCCGTTTACCCAATGCGCCAAAATATGAAAAGTCTCGGCGAATGGTGGCAGAATCCACCTGAACCGCTTCTGCCAACTCGGTAGAAGAGATCCGTTGTTTTCCGGTATCGTGTAAAATATTTAAATATCGATAATAAATTGGCAATCGTTTCGCGGTCGCCTTTGGAATGTTTTCGGCTGTCAAAATTTCCTCCTGTAAAACCTATTTTAAAAATTCAAAACTTTGTGAACCCATCTTTATTTATTATTCTATCATATAATGCCACCTTGTGAAATGTATTTCAAGTAATACTTACAAACTATTATTGTAAAACCAGATAATATGATAAAATTATATACTGTTAACTACAGAAAGGTGGCCGCTGAATTGATAATTTTACAAGCCCAAGATTTAACCAAACGATTTAACGGGGAAGAAATCTTTTCGAATGTGAATATGGCCGTCCAAGAAAAAAGTCGAATTGCTTTGGTGGGCCGAAACGGCGCCGGAAAATCCACCTTAGTCAAAATGATAATCGGTGAACAATCGCTCGATGGTGGCCAAATTGTGACCAAAAAGAATCTGAGCATTGGTTACTTGGCACAAGACACTGGCCTAGATTCCGATAAATCAATTTATGATGAAATGGCCGCCGTCTTCGCCAAATTTAAACAACAAGAACGAAAGATTCACGAATTAGAGGCGCAGATGAGTGATCCCTCGATTGACCCAGCTTCCGAGGAATATGCCCAAATTTCATCACAATATGATAATATTCGGGCGGATTTTGAACAGCACAACGGTTATGGTTACGATGCAGAAATCAGAGGCGTCCTTCACGGCTTTGGATTTGGTCAAGCTGATTATGATCGGCCAATCAACGAATTGTCTGGCGGTCAAAAGACCCAACTTGCCCTGGCGAAGCTCCTCTTGGAAAAACCAGAATTACTGATACTCGATGAGCCGACCAACCATTTGGACGTTGAAACCATTACTTGGTTGGAAGGGTACATCCAGAATTATAGTGGCGCGCTCTTAATCATTTCACATGACCGTTACTTCCTGGATCGTATCGTCAATGAAGTCTATGAATTGGCTAATGGTACCTTATTGCACTTTACCGGCAATTACACAGATTATACAAAGAAAAAGGAAGAACGGGTTTCTCAACAGTGGAAAGAATATGAAAAACAGCAGGCCCAAATTGAGAAGCTACAGACTTTCGTTGACAAAAATATCGTTCGGGCGTCAACCACCAAGCAAGCTCAAGCACGACGAAAACAATTGGAAAAAATGAAGCGGATTAACAAACCAACCGCTGATTCAAAAACGGCTCGGTTCCAATTCACTCCAAAATCCAAAAGTGGCAATAACGTTTTGAACGTCACAAACGCTGCGGTTGGATACACGGCCATTCTGTCGGAACCCATTAATTTGGATATCAAACGCCACCAAGCAATTGCGATTGTTGGTCCAAACGGCGTTGGTAAATCTACCCTGCTCAAAAGTATTTTAGGAATCATTCCATTCATTAAGGGTCAAGCGTATTTTGGTACAGGTGTCGACACTGGGTATTATGATCAAGAGCAGGCATCCTTACATGGCAATAAAACAGTGTTAAGCGAGTTATGGGATGATCACCCAATGACCCCCGAAGGCGATATCAGAAGCATTTTAGGAAGCTTCTTGTTTTCCGGTGATGACGTTGCCAAGATGGTCCATGACCTTTCAGGTGGTGAAAAAGCCCGTCTCTTGCTCACAAAGTTGGCAATGCAACACAATAACTTTCTCATTTTAGATGAACCAACTAACCATTTGGATATCGATAGCCGAGAAGTATTGGAAAAAGCCCTCAACCAATTTGACGGCACAATCCTCTTTGTTTCTCATGATCGTTATTTCATTAATAAAATTGCCACGTCTGTTGTTGAATTATCTAAAAAAGGCACCGAAACTTATTTGGGTAATTACGATTACTATGTCAACAAGAAGGATGAAATGATCGCCATTAAAGAGCACGAGGCTCAAAAACAGGCAGAAGAACATCCAACTGAGACACGAACCGCCCCTGTTACCAACGATAAAAAGAATTACCAAATTAATAAGGAAGAACAGAAGCAGCAACGCAAGCTATCAAGAGAAGTTGCTGATCTAGAAAATCACTTGGATAGCTTAACGCAACAAAAAGATCAAATTGAGGCTAAAATGACCGAGCCAGATGTCTTTAATGATGTTGGCAAACTGCAAGATCTACAAAAAGAGCTTGAATCTGTTAACCACCAAATGGAAGCTACCGAAACAAGCTGGGAAGAAAAAAGTATTCAGTTAGAGAATATGAAATCATCATAGTCAGCCTTAGCTGATTGTCATTTGAAATACATGGTTACAATAAAAGAACACGAGATCCGAGACGAAGCGTTGCCGCTGTCTTTGACCTCGTGTTTTTTAGCCACAGAATTATTTGACTGGCTCTTTAATCCAATCAAACTCCAACCCCGGATCTGCATTCAGCGTTGCGTCTGCTCGGACACCATGCTGATACAGCATTTCTCCGGCAGCACCAATCATTGCGGCATTATCACCACACAATGAGAGTGGTACCAGCTCCAACTTTGTATTTGGAAACTGTTTCATGTCAGCTGTCAGCCGATCACGAAGGCCGCGATTGGCCGCAACCCCACCTGCAAGAATCAACTGTTTGACGGGATACTCATGCAGCACGCGGACAGTCTTATCAGATAACACATCGACAACAGCTTGTTGGAAACTAGCTGCCAGATCCTCTTTATTCAATTCTTTGTGGATTTGATCTGCATGATGAACGGTGTTAATAAACGCGCTTTTCAGCCCGCTAAAGCTAAAATCAAAGTTGTCGTCGGTATCCATTGCTCTTGGAAAGTCAAACGTATCGTGACCACGATGCGCCATCTCATCAACCGGCTTTCCGGCTGGATAATTAATGCCAAGGACCCGACCAATTTTATCGTAAGCTTCGCCCGCTGCATCATCCCGAGTTTCACCTATAATTTCAAATCTATTTTCTTCAGGCATGTAAACTAGCTCTGTATGACCACCTGAAACAACCAATGCCATCGCTGGAAATTCAATGGGTTCAACTAAATGAGCAGCATAAATATGACCTGCCAAATGGTTAACGGGAATAAGTGGTAAATGATGCGCCCAAGCAACCGCTTTAGCAGCAGTTACCCCGATCAAAAGAGCGCCGACTAAACCTGGCCCATATGTAACAGCAACCGCGGTCAGATCATCATAGCTCACTTTAGCCTGCTTTAGGGCATCTTTAATACAACCGGTAATTTGCTCAATGTGATGACGACTGGCAACTTCCGGCACCACTCCACCGAACCGCTGATGACTTTTTATTTGAGTGGCCACAATATTGGAAAGAATGGTGTCACCATTTTCAATTACCGCAACGGAGGTCTCATCGCAGCTGCTTTCAAAGGAGAGAATTAAATCTCTAGTCAATAAGTTCATCTCATTTCTTTATTCATTAACCAATTTTTGTAATGTCCAAAATCATATTAAGGGCATCTTCTCGATCGTTATAATAATAATCTTTCTTAAGCCCGTTATCCACAAAACCGATGTCTCGGTACAGCTTCTGGGCACGAGTATTACTAACCCGTACTTCAAGAGTAACCTTATCATATTCCATCTGGCGGGCTTTTTTAATAATGGTTGTGACCAAAAAGTACCCCAATCCATGATTCTGAAAATTGGGGGCAACCGCCACGTTCGTGATATGACAATCCTTTGTATGGTCATTTAAAGAACAACCGATAAATGCAACTAACCAGTCATTTCTGCGCAAAACCAGGTAAAGGCGATCGTTTTTTCGCATCAGTTCACTTCGAAAAGCGCGGTCGTCCCAGGGAGTTTGACCACCATATACAGATCGCTCAATCCCCAAAATTTCCGGAATATCGGGAATCATTGCTTTGGCCAAAAAATACTTAATTCCGTTGATTTCAACATCGTGATTTTTAATGTCAAGATATCGTTCGCGGAGTTGAGCATCTTTATTATAAAAATTTTTGTTAAACCAATTTTTAAATTTTTTCAACATAATTGTGCGTATCCCCGTTGGGATGAAGCTTTTTCCAATCCGCTTCAGCTTTGGTTAATCGTAAATAGCGTGGTACGACGGCATCGACGTTCGTAACCGGATCAACCTGTTTGCCATAAAGTCCTAAACGAGCAGCATTAGGAAGATCGGCCAACTTGTCTGCAACAATGAGTCGATCTCCTAATGCGTGACGCATCCCCTCCTCGAAAGCATCGGTATCCCCAACAATCATAATCCTCTGATTATAAGGTTCAAGTAATTCTAACCACTGGTCCAAATTGATATGTTGATCCTCGATCAATTCGATTGGGTTACCGTCATCACCAATTTGATATAAGCCAGTGAACATATTCTGATTCCGCCCATCAAAGATTGGATTGACCAGAACACCTGGTTGAGACACATTAAGACAAAGGGTCAACAAACTAGAAACCATCGTTAACTGAATTTCCAAAGTCGCGGCGATCGTCTTAGCTGCAGTCACGGCCATTCGAATGCCTGTATAAGATCCAGGCCCGGCAGCAACGACGACTCGATCTAAGTCGTTCGGTTTGAGGTCAGATTTGCTGACTAAATCCTCAATAATTGGCATCAAAAATTCGGCATGTTTTCGATGAGTTGTAATGGTTGTTTGTGCTAATAAATGGTCATCATCCAAAACCGCCACCGAAAGTGGTCGATTGGAAGTATCAATTGCTAAAATTTTCATTGTTTTTATTTACCCTTGCCTTATTATCTATCATTCCAAACAAACGTTGCACTTGCAGAAATGGCGTCGTTTGAAGTCACCTCATGGATTGTTTTAATTTTATCATTATCTTCAGAATCGACAACTACTGAACTCGTGACAATATTGCCGTATTTGACTTCATTATCAAAACGAATATCAATTTGGGCTGGTGTGTGACTGTCTAAAAATGCCATTGGTAAAGAGTCCAACATCCACTCCAAATAATGAGCGTTATTCACATGACCATTAAAATCAATATCACTGCAGCGAACTTGGTATTTTTTAGAATCCGCCTTAGTTAAATCCTTAATAATTTTTGGCCGAGGTAGCCGAGGCACTCGTTTAACTTTTTCAGATTGGTATGGAGCAATGATTTCGGGGGTCATGGGGGTAATCTTCCGCTTTTCTTCGTCCATTAATACCCAAATGCTTTCAACCTTAACCAGTTCATTGCCTTGCTCATCCTGTAGCCAGAATTCTCGGTAGGCAAAGTAACGATTATAAGAAGTTCCTCTGGTTGTCATTTTGACCGTATCCCTATTTTTAGGTAACTGATTAATTTTAATCGAGTATGAAATCACGACCCAACCAATGCCGTACTTAGAGATAAGTGCGGCTTGATCGACTTCCAACGACTCATTTTGATGCTCAGAAGCTAAAATTAGCACATTGATGAGCATGGGAATGGTAATGTTATTATTAACATCACATTCATAGAATGGAATGGTATGGAACTCGCTAAATTGTTTGGCAGCCATGGACACTTCTTCTTTCCGTTTACTTGATGTCGTGATATTCGTTATAAATTACTTGCTTTTTTAAGTTATGATCTTTGGCAACCCGTTTGATCGCCTCGTTAACCGATAAGCCATTCTTGATGTGGAAATCAACTTGCTGATTAACGCTCATCCCTTCAAGTGGGTCATCATGTTCAATCTCAGGATTTGCATTACCCGCTACTATAATAACAAATTCCCCACGAATTTCAGTAGAATCTGCCCATTCATACAAGACAGCTAAATTACCACGAATAAATTCTTCGTGTTTCTTAGTCAATTCACGGCAAAGCGCAGCCTTCCGTTGTGCACCAAGTTGTGTTAATAGCGACTTTAACGTCTTTTTTAGCCGATGAGGCGCTTCATAGAAAATCAGGGTTTCCGGTCGATTTTGTAATTCCATGAGTTCTTCTCGTTGTTCCTTTGGCTTACGGGACAAAAAGCCATAAAAGTAGAAGGGTTGCGGAGAAACGCCAGAGGCAATTAAAGCCGTAATCCCCGCATTAGCACCAGGTAATGGAACCACATTGATTGATTGCTTGATACATTCAACCACCAATTCATGACCAGGATCGCTGATCGAAGGCATCCCTGCGTCACTCACCTGGGCAATCGTTATCCCCTGTTTTAACTTAGCGATCAATTCAGGAATCCTCTGAGCAGTATTGTGTTCATGAAAACTGATTTGCTTAGTTTCAATGTCAAAATGATTGAGTAACTTTTGGGTATTCCGAGTGTCTTCAGAAGCAATCAAATCCGCCTCTTTGAGGATTTGAACTGCTCGGAACGTCATATCAGACAAATTGCCAATTGGCGTTGGCACTAAATATAAACTGCCATATTGAGTTGACGAATCAAAACTTTTTTGTGTTTCCACGATTATCCCCTAATCTCTGCGGCCATAGATAATGTCAGTACAAAAAATACAGTCTTCATCATTTTCGCGGCGTTTACCATAATACTCGTTGCAAACATGGAATCCTTCATTATACAACTTCTCAAGATTTTTACGTGATTTCGATAATTGTGGAGAATTTTGCCCTACTTTTTCGGTAATCTCGGTTACTCGTTCCCTTAAATGTTGGTTTTCAATTTCCAATTCGGCATTTTTCTCCATCAATTCAATTAACGATTCATGCAAATGTGAGAAATTAACCGCTGTGGCGTTAAGTCGGGTATCCATCTCTTTTAATGCATCATATAAACTTTGAGATTCCACGATTTTATCACCTTTCAATAAACGACGACTTGGCAATTTTTAGGATATTCAAGGTAGTCGATTCAATAATATTCTGGAAATTCACGTTCACCTTCATTTGGTCATTCATGGCCAACAACTCATCAAACATCTTCATGAGCTGCCCGGAAGTCCATTCTGTTACAGCTTGATGCATCTGATCGTTGACCGAAGGAAATTTTGATTGATCATCACTAAGCGTCCCGTACTTCATCTCCAAAACATCATCAAAAATGTTGATCATCATGGTTAGAACCACTCGCTGCCGATCCTTATTACCAACGATTGGCATGATCGACATTTGAATGAACGGCATTGCCATCAAGTTTCCCTTCACCAAATAACCAAACCACTTTGAAATCAGCTGTTGCATCTCACCAAACCAATTATCTTTGAGTAAGTCATCAATTTCACGACGACTATTTGTAATCGCCATTAATAGATTAACCTGGCTAGGCAAAACGCCACTTTGTTGTAATTCGGCAACCATTTGCGGCTTGCTTAAGCTCGGAAACTCAACCACTTGAGTTCGAGAAATGATCGTTGGTAAGACAAGATTGCGATTTTGACTGATCAAAAAGCTGACAACATTGCCTGTCGGCTCTTCAATGAATTTTAACAAACTGTTTGCTGCTCCAGTTGTCATCTTTTCGGCATCCGAAATAATGAAGACCTTTTTGGAGCCCTCCATCGCACTTTTAGTGAATTCACTTTTAACGTGACGAATTTGGTCGACCTTAATACTCTGACCATCAGGCTTGGTCACGACAACATCCGGATGATCGTAATGCATAATTCGGATACATTCAGGACATTTTCCACACGGGACACCATTCGTGACATTTGTGCAGAATAACCGCATAGCGACTCCCATCGCGACGGCAAACTGCCCCGCCCCCTCTTCGCCTGTGAAGAGGTATGCATGAGACAGTTCATCTTGATTAACTAAATTCATAAATTGCTTAAATAGTTGTGGCTGTTTTTCCTTGGCAACCTGGACAATATTTTCTGCCATGAATTTCCCTTCTAAAACTGGTGGAATTGATCAATCGGCAACACCATCACGGTCGCCCCACCAACTTGAACCTCAATCGGAAATGTGTGCTCTGCGGTATCGCCATTCAGGCTCACTGGCGGTGTCATAAATTGCTGACGGGCTGAGCAAGTTTCCTTGATGAGCTCAAGAGTTAGGTCGACTTTGTCATCATCGATTGCAATCAAGTAGGTCGTGTTCCCTGAGCGCAAGAAGCTTCCAGTGGTGGAGAAACGGGTAGCAATAATATCATGGGCAACAAAGACTGACCGTAGCTTGTTAGCATCTTTATCTTGAACGATCGCGATTACTAATTTCATAAATCAACTCTCCTTAAAATACTCGGCTGCAATTTGATGAATTGTCTCAATGGTGTCTGTCACAACTTGTTGAAATGGCCGGGTAGCGTCAATTGTTACAAATCGATCGGGATTAGCCGCCCTAATTGCCGTATAACCCTTATGAACCCGTTGATGAAAAGCAGTGGTTTCGACATCTAAGCGATCAATTTTACTACTGTCCCGGTGCTTCTCAATTCGTTTTAGCCCAACCTCTACAGGAATATCAAAATAAATTGTCTTATAAGGAAGTAATTGTTCAGTGGCAAATTCATTCATTTTGGCAACTTGTGCCATTCCAATTTGGCGACCGGATCCTTGATAAGCGACCGAGCTGTCCACGTAACGATCACAAAGGACTAGCTTACCGACAGCTAACGCCGGCAAAATTGTTTCAATTAAATGTTGCCTTCGAGCAGCAGCGTACAGTAATGCTTCGGTTCGATAATCCATTTCGGTGTTATCCCGATCTAGGATCACTCGTCGAATTTCCTCGGAGATCTTGTTGCCGCCAGGCTCTCTGGTCACTAACAATTGATCGCCAATCTCTTGATCAAATTGTTCAACCACCTTGTTCATAACGGAAGTTTTGCCAGCGCCATCGGGTCCTTCAAATGTTATAAACTTACCCTTCAAAACAATTCCCTCACTTCTTAATTTAACTCAATTGTACGATATGTTGTTTTACCTGTCTATTTCAAAAGAAAAGAGTGATCTTTCATTTAACTGTGCATTTCATTCTTGATCGCTCAATCCACGATTAAATATCAGTCACTCTTTGATATTGAAGCCCCAGACTCACCGGGTTCTCCAACTACACCCAGCCAGCCTACTCTCTAGGATTCAAAATCGTTCCGATCGTAGCTAATAACGGATGGTTGAATTTGGTTGTTCTTAATTTTTCTGATTCGAGCTTCTTTATATATGAAGAAATATTTCTGTCTTGCTAAAGCAGTTTCCTGCTCCATCTCAATGTCACTGTCAGCAACAGCATTTTGAGTCTGGGCGGCATGATCCCACTCTTCTTTTAAGTTATTAATTAGCTCGAGAAGCCGTTGGTCGTATTCAGTTTTAACATCACGCCGCTTTAACCGGTTAAAAAACATCGTTTCGACCTCCTACTAAATTTCCGTTCGTCCTTCAACTGCCTTAAATAGTGTTACCTCGTCGGCATACTCAATGTCAGATCCAACCGACAATCCATGGGCGAGACGGGTCACTTTGATGCCGGCAGGTTTAATTAGCTTACTCAAATACATGGCGGTTGCTTCGCCTTCAGGAGTCGCATTAGTGGCAACAATCACTTCTTTAACTGCTTTATTTTTTTGCAGCCGTTTAATGAGCGAACTGATGTTAAGATCTTCTGGGCCTTTACCTTCAATCGGTGATAAAACGCCATGTAGCACGTGGTACAAGCCGTGATATTCTTGAACTCGTTCCATCACCATCACATCTTTAGGTTCCTCAACTACTAAAATGGTCGATTGATCGCGATTCTTATCACGACAAATTTCACATGGATCTTCATCGGTCAAATTCCCACAGATTGAACAGTAATAGAGATCTTTTTTGGTTGCCATGAGTGCTTTAGAAAAATCGGCAACATCGTCCTCATTCATATCAACGGTATAAAAGGCCAGTCGGGTAGCGGTTTTGCTTCCGATTCCCGGCAGTTTCATGTAACTCTCAATTAATTTTGCGATTGGTTCAGGATATTGCATAGTTTTCCCTTCTAAATCAGGATTACATTCCAGGAAGTCCCTTTGTGTATTTACCTAAAGTTTGTTGCGTCGTTTTCTCAACGGCAGCCAAGCCGTCATTCACAGCGGCCAATACTAAATCAGCAAGCATTTCTGGGTCATCTGGGTCAATTGCTTCTGGCTTGATTTGAATGTCAGTCATTTTTCGTTCGCCATTAAAGGTGACCTTAACCATATCATCTGGCGCAACCCCAGTGAATTCTTGTTCTTTTAAGTTTTCTTGTTCCTCTGCTAATTGTTTTTGCATTTTTTTCATTTGCTTCATCATTTTGTTTCTGTTCATACCATTCATCATAAGTCATTTTCCTCCACTTTAATCGTTTTTAATATCTAAAATTTCTTTACCAAACAACTCTTCAGCTTTCTTAACGACGGGGTTCTTGTTCCCATCATCGCTAGGATGGGCTTTTGGGTCTGGATCATCTGCTTCCTGCTTTCCGCCACCGGCAATTTGATCCTTGTGATTCTTCAAATACTCACTTCGAATATCCGGCCATTGATTTTCAGGCACAAACACAATCTGAGGGGCTTTGCCGACAATCCGATCCAGGTTATTCCCAAGGGCATCCTTTAGTTCTGTATCCCCTTGAGCCTTCTGATACAAGAACGAATAATCGAATGCTACAATCACCCCATCGGCACTCGCCGCAACCGGTTTGGAAACGTGCATGACGGCTCGTTGCGTAACTGATAGTGAATTCATTAAATCCGGCCAAACTTCTTTGAATTGGTTTAATTGCTGACGGGTAGCCGATCCTAAAATGGGATAAATTTTGGCGATCTCAACGTGTGCGTTAACCGGCTTAGCCTCAACCGACTTGGAAGCTGCCACAGCCGGAGCTGAAGGACTCTCTGATCCAGTTGCCGGTGTCTTTCGTAATTGCTCAATTTCCTGTTGCAATTGGGCAACCTGGGTGGTCAATTTTTCAATTCTACTGTCAATTTCTGGTGCATTCTGGACCGGCTGTGGTGCAGGTCGAGAAGCAACAGCTGTCTGCTCGTCTAAATGTGTAATCTTAACTGTCAACACTTCCAAATAAACGTCCGGATGAGCTGTGTATCTGAGTGAATTGGAGATGTCATTGAGTTCATTAATCATTTGATAAATATCTTGATCACTGATTTCAGTACTCAGCGTCTTGAATTTCTCATCGACGACTCCCAGTTCCATCTGTTCGACCATTTGTGGATCCTGCTGATAAAGAAGAATGTCTTGGCAGTAACTGGTCAAATCTTCAACAAACCGACTGGCATCCTTGCCGCCATCCAGGATCTTTTGAACGGTTATCAACGCGCTTTTGGTATCTTTTTGATGAACCTGATCCATGTAAGTTGTTAGCAAATCATTAGTGACACTGCCAGTAACTAACAGGGCATTTTCGTAGGTAATTTGATTATCCCCGTAAGACATTGCCTGATCCAAAATACTAAGGGCGTCGCGCATCCCACCTTCAGCCGCTTTGGCAATCAACTTCAGTGCCTTGTCATCATAGTCAACTTTCTTCTGTTGCAGGATGTATTCCATTCGTTCCAGAATATCTTTGGGTTTGATTCGCTTAAAATCAAACTTCTGGGTTCGTGAAATAATAGTTGCGGGAATCTTGTGAGGCTCCGTCGTCGCCAAAATAAAAATCACATTAGCAGGCGGCTCCTCCAGCGTTTTTAGCAGCGCATTAAACGCGCCTGTTGAAAGCATATGAACTTCATCAATAATGTAAACCTTGTAATCAGCCTGAGTGGGCGCATATTTTGCTTTATCTCTAATATCACGGATTTCTTCAACCCCATTGTTAGATGCCGCATCAATCTCAATAACATCGTTGAGACTTCCATCATTAATTGCCTTACAAGTTTCACACTCATTACAAGGTTCGCCGTCCTTTAAATAATGGCAGTTCACAGCTTTGGAAAAAATTTTAGCTGCTGAAGTCTTCCCGGTTCCTCGCGGGCCGGTAAATAGATATGCATGACTAATTTGTTTAGTAATCAAGGCGTTTTTTAACGTACGTGTAATGATTGCCTGACCGACGATTTCATCGAATCGCTGTGGTCGCCATACCCGGTATAAAGCTTGATAGCTCATTACTAAACCCTCCAAAAAAGATAGCCAACTTTTAAAAACATCTAATAAAAACGTCTAAATAATTATATGATGAAATGAAGAATAATGCCAATACAAATGTGGCTGAAGAAGTTGATCATTCTCAACTTGGTTGCCTTCTCAGCTGATTGTTGAAATTATAAAGGATTGATTTGCTTGGCGATTGCCCCTCCAATTACTCCCACTTTGATCTGGGCACTTCACAAAAAAATCTCCCAGCATCTCTGCTGGGAGTCTAAAGTTCATAATCAAGAGACACAAGGTCGATGATACTTAGTGCTGCTTCCTTCCGGATCTGACACAGTTCGTAACCCGACCCTTGTCTCAGGGCCTTGCGGCAATATCTATCATAACTTACTATGAGAAAAATTTCCAGTCAGTTTTTCTTTTTTCTTTTTCGAGCTGCTTTAAAGAAGTCTTTCATGATCTGTGAACACTGCTTGCTGAGGATTCCTTCGGTCACGTTTACCTGATGATTCAGCCGATTGTCTTCTAACACCTGATACAAACTTCGTACTGCACCGGCCTTAGGATCCCTTGAGCCAAAATAAACTGAACGGATACGTGAATTGACAACTGCCCCCGAACACATGAGACACGGCTCAATCGTTACATATAAATCACAATCAATTAATCGCCAGCTCTGGAGCATCCCGCAAGCTTCCTGGATGGCCATAATTTCTGCATGGGCAACCCCATCGTTTAAATGCTCCCTCAAGTTGTGGCCACGGCCGATAATCACACCGTCGTGCACCACAACCGCCCCAATTGGAACCTCACCAATCACAAATGCCTTTTGTGCTTCAACAAGTGCAGCTCGCATGTATTGTTCATTAATCGAAGTTGTCATCAATCAACCTCACTGTTTGACGCTTTGCAAAATGTAGTAACCCTTATCCCGCTTCACAATCGTGCAGTTACCAAAGATTTGAGTCATCAATTTTTTGGCGGATGGGGCACCCTGTTTCTTTTGCAGCACAACGGTCAACGTCCCGTTTGGAACCAAGTGGTCACTGGCGCCTGTGATCATTGCATCAACAACTTTTTTACCAGCTCGGACAGGCGGGTTGGTAACAACCGCGGCATACTGATCGGTCACTTGGTCATAAACATCACTGGTAAAAATGTGAACGTTGTCGACTCGATTATCCCTGGCGTTTTTCTGAGCCAACGATAAGGCCAGCTCGTTGACGTCAACCATATCAACTTCTCGTTTAGGGAAGGCCTTGGCAATTGCGATGCCGATTGGCCCGTAGCCGGTTCCCAGATCAAGAATTTTACCAGCGGGAATCAGATCATAGTTCACATTTTTAACAAGCACCCGACTTCCATAATCAACCGTGTGCTTGGAGAACACTCCGTTGTCTGAAGTGAACGTTAAGTTGTTTCCTAGCAACGAAAAGTTCCATGTCAACGGATTTGAGGCAACATCCGGATTCTTGGAATAATAAAATTGGTTATCACTCATAAAATAGCTCCTGTTCTCTTTTTTGGGAGAGATCCCATATTTGGTGGATACAAGTTTTAAAATCACAATATATTGTGTTCTTATCGTTGATTTTTCTGCCAGTTAGTGTAAACTGTAAGCATAAATCAAAAACGAGTTGAAGGGGAAGATGATTCAAATGTCAAAAATTACTTTATATTCAAAAAACAACTGTATGCAGTGTAAAATGACTAAGCGTTACCTGACTGAACACAATGTTGACTTCGAAGAACACAATATCAACGAACAACCACAATATGTCGATTACCTTAAAAAACGCGGTTTCATGGCAGTTCCCGTTGTCGATGTTGACGGCAAGCAAGCATTCAGTGGTTTCCGACCAGATCAACTTCAGTCAATCGCCGGATAAGAAATCATTATTCATTCTACCATATTCACTTAAGTACTTACGGGCGAAACCACATTTGGTCTCGCTTATTTTATTCGCAAATTTAAGAAAGCGTGGTTCAAACTATGTCACTTCACAACTTAACGGACACATCCTATTTTGACTTAAATAACGAGATCAATATCCCGGTTAACGGCCAAATTCCATTGCAAAAAGATCAAGAGGCCCTGCAAGCCTTTTTAGACAAAAACGTTGGCCCAAACTTGGTTAAATTTGACAGCCTCAAAGATCGTTTTGATTACTTGATTAATCACAATTATTATGAAAAAGACTTTATCAACCAATACGACTTCAGTTTTATTGAAAAGTTGTACACCTATCTTAAGGAACAGGACTTTCATTTTAAATCATTCATGGCGGCTTACAAGTTTTATGCCCAATATGCTTTGAAGACAAATGATAATGATTCATATCTGGAAACATTCCTGGATCGGGTTGCCGTGAATGCCCTCTATTTCGCTGACGGCGATGAAAATCTGGCAATGAATTTAGCTGATGAAATTATTCACCAACGATACCAGCCGGCAACTCCATCTTTCTTAAATGCGGGTCGGGAAAATCGAGGCGAATTTGTTTCGTGTTTCTTGATTCAAACAACCGACGATATGAACACAATCGGTCGAACGATTAATTCTGCCTTACAATTGTCCAGAATTGGCGGCGGAGTTGGCATCAACCTTTCAAATTTGCGAGCTGCTGGCGATCCCATCAAGCACATTGAAGGCGCCGCATCAGGCGTTGTTCCGGTTATGAAATTATTGGAAGACAGTTTCTCCTATTCTAACCAATTAGGTCAGCGCCAAGGTGCCGGAGTCGTTTATTTATCAGTCTTTCACCCAGATATTATTTCATTTTTGGGTGCCAAGAAAGAAAACGCGGACGAAAAGATTCGTTTGAAGACCCTATCACTTGGAGTGACGGTTCCAGATAAATTCTACGAGCTCATCAAGGCGGACGCCGACATGTACTTATTTAGCCCATACGACGTGGAACGTGAATATGGTCAACCATTCTCATACATTGACATCACAAAAGAGTATGACAACATGGTGGCTAATGACAGTATCAAGAAAACAAAGATTAAAGCACGGGACCTTGAAACTGAAATTAGCAAGCTTCAACAAGAATCCGGGTATCCATATATCATCAATATTGATACAGCCAACCGGGTTAACCCGATTGATGGGACAATCGTCATGAGCAATCTCTGTTCTGAAATTTTACAAGTTCAAACACCTTCAACCGTTGATAATGAGCAGCACTACATCAGACTGGGTAAAGACATTTCTTGTAATTTAGGCTCAACTAATATCAACAACATGATGAACGCCAGTGACTTCGGGCATTCAATCGAGACCATGGTTCGAGCGCTAACCTATGTCACTGACCATTCTAATATCGACGTTGTCCCTTCTATTCAAAAGGGCAACCATGAATCTCATTCAATCGGTTTAGGCGCAATGGGGCTTCACAGTTTCTTTGCCAAGCATCATATGCACTACGGTTCTCCGGAATCAATCGAATTCACCAGCACTTACTTTATGCTACTGAATTATTGGAGCTTGGTTGCCTCCAACAAGATTGCCAAAGAACGTGGCAAAACTTTTGATAACTTTGACAAGAGCAAATATACTGACGGTAGCTATTTTGATAAATATTTTACAAAATCTTTCGCCCCAACCTCTGATAAAGTAAAAGTATTGTTTGCCGATGATATGATCCCAACAAAAGAAGACTGGGAAGCCTTGAAGGAATCCGTCATGAAGTACGGCCTATATCATCAAAACCGTTTAGCAGTTGCCCCCAACGGTTCAATTTCATATATTAATGACACCACCGCGAGCCTACATCCCATTATTAACCGAATTGAAGAGCGGCAGGAATCTAAGATTGGCAAGATTTATTATCCAGCACCCTATCTCTCTAATGACACGATGCCTTACTACACCTCAGCTTATGATATGGATATGCGAAAAGTGATCGATATTTATGCCGCTGCTCAAGAACATATTGATCAGGGAATGGCGTTGACGTTATTTATGCGTTCAACCATCCCAGCCGGTTTATATGAATGGAAGGATGGCCGGACAGACAAGATGACGACTCGTGATCTTAACATTCTTCGTAACTACGCCCACAAAAAAGGTGTAAAATCAATTTATTACATCCGAACGTTCACAGATGACCAGCAAGAAGTTGGTTCCAATCAATGTGAAAGTTGTGTTATCTAGGGGGAAATTATGACTGAAAATTATAAAGCAATTAACTGGAACGCCATCGATGATCAAATCGACAAAGCAACTTGGGAAAAGCTGACTGAACAATTTTGGCTGGATACCCGAATTCCGCTATCCAATGATTTGTCTGACTGGCGAACATTAGATGAAGATCACCAATGGGTCGTTGGTCACGTCTTTGGCGGCCTGACCCTGCTTGATACGCTTCAATCTCAAGAAGGCATGGCATCTTTGCGAAAAGACGTCCAAACTCAGCATGAAACGGCCGTATTGAATAACATTCAATTCATGGAATCAGTTCATGCCAAGAGTTATTCATCAATTTTTTCAACATTGAACACGCCTGAACAAATTGATGAAATCTTCGACTGGAGTGATACTGAAGAATTTCTCCAGAATAAGGCACTCAAGATCCATGGCATTTACGTCAGCGAACCGGATCCACTTAAGAAGAAGGTTGCCAGCGTCTTCCTAGAAACTTTCCTCTTCTATTCTGGTTTCTACACCCCACTCTGGTATCTTGGTCATAACAAGATTCCTAACGTTGCCGAAATCATCAAATTGATTTTACGGGACGAGTCCGTTCATGGAACCTACATTGGTTACAAATTCCAAATCGGCTACAACCAATTGCCAAAGGACAAGCAGGAAGATTTGAAGAATTGGTTATATGATTTACTTTACAAGCTCTATGCCAACGAAGAGAAATACACGCACTTATTGTACGACCAGATTGGTTGGACTGAGGACGTCCTAACCTTTATCCGTTACAACGCTAACAAAGCCTTAATGAACTTGGGCCAAGATCCACTCTTCCCCGATACTGCTGAGGATGTGAATCCAATCGTGATGAACGGCATTTCAACTTCGACAGCGAACCACGACTTCTTCTCGCAAGTTGGGAATGGTTACCTGCTTGGAAACGTTGAATCGATGAATGATAGCGACTACGATATTTAGCAAGGGTCATTAAACCATCGTTAGAAATAGGAGGCTCCAAGATCAAACAGCATGCTGCTTGATCTTGGAGCCTCCTATTTTTTGCTTGATTGTTCTTAAAGCTTCCTATCGTGTCCGCCGGTTACTTCACAATATCGGCAACCGTCTTACCCGTGTAAAGATCTTTTAAATTATTCATTGAAATATTCACCATATTCATGACAGAGCGAGTCGTATGGAATGCAGAATGTGGTGTGATGAGAACATTGGGCATCATCGATAATTTGATAACGTCAGCGTTATTCACCTGCTTAGTGGAACGAGAATCTTGCAGATCAGCCGATTCATTTTCAATGGTATCAATCCCTGCACCGGCTATTTCACCACTTTGCAGTGCATAAATCAAATCATTGGTATCAACAATTGATCCACGGGCCGTATTAATCAGCAAGGCCGTATCTTTCATTGCTTCAAAAGTTTCATGATTAAATTCATGGTAATTATCATTGGTTGCCGGCATGTGAATGCTAATAATATCACTTTGGACAATCAGGTCCTGCAAACTATTTGTATAACGAAATTTGTTTTTCACTGGATACTTGTCATAGGCAACAACTTTTGCACCAAGGCCTTCAAACAGTTGAATGGCCTGCCGACCAATTCGACCAGTGCCGACAATTCCGACGGTTTGTTCACTCATAAGCCGACCCATGAAGTCGGGTGAAAAATGAAATTGCTGTTTCTGGCGTAACTGCTGTTGCATATAACCCACTTTTCGTGATAAGTAAAGGGCCATCGTCACCGCAAACTCAGCGATACTTTCCGGGCTATATGCCGGTACGTTGGTGACAGTCACCCCATTGTCGGCTGCAGCTTGTAAGTCAACATTATCAGTTCCAACGTTTCGCAATGACAGATATCTGATCCCCAACTTTTTAAAATCCTCGAATAAGGATCGGGAATAGTCAATTGTTTGCAAGCCTGAGATACCATCGAATCCACGGGCTTCTTCAATGGTTTCCTGCGTTAAAGTCATCGTGGTATAACTCACTTCAGTTTGATTATCTTTCCCCCATTTCTCGATAAACGGGATTTCGTCGTCCCTGACGTTATACGCAATAAATTTCATGATGCTCCTCCTAAACGAACAGAAATATGAAACGATTACATTAATTTTACCACAAAAAAGAAGGGTTCCCCAGCCACCCATTTGGGTGTAGCTGGCTGGAACCCTTCCATTGTTATTTATTTAATCGCCTTTACAAATCGATCAAAGGCGGCTTGACCTTTATCGTTCCACTTGTACACACCAGCATCTTCGAGAACTCTTGCGAATACCAGACCAACCTCTCTATTTACTAACTCCTCAGTATTTTTCTGAGTGAAGTGATCCTTTTGCTTCAATTGGTCCGCCCAAGGTTTATGATAATCTGCAATCTGATTATCTTCACCCAAAACATACTTTTCGACTTCCCTCATCTCTGTTTTCAGCCGGGCAGGCAAGATTGCCCTCCCCATCACTTCGATGAGACCAATATTTTCCTTTTTGATGTGTTGAACATCCTTGTGGGGATGAAAAATGCCATCTGGATACTCATCAGAGGTTTGGTTATCTCGAAGAACGATATTCATTTCAAATTGATCACCGTTCATTCGGGCGATTGGGGTAACCGTGTGATGACGGGTGCCGTTGGTGTAGGCGCGAATATCCACAGATTCGTCGGAATAATTCTTCCAAGTTTCTGCAATTCGAGTAGCAGCATCAACAACCTTATCAGCGTCTTTACTCATCAAGCGGATGGTTGCCATTGGCCATTTAACAATACCCGCTTCCAAACCATCAATTCCCAAATCAATTGGGCGATCGATGGTGGCTTTCATCATTGGGAAGGTATGTCGCCCTCCTTGATAATGATCTTGAGCCAGTAATGAGCCGCCGACAATCGGCAAATCGGCATTACTACCAACAAAGTAATGTGGCAGCTGCTTGAGAATATCGGTTAAATTAACAAACGTGCGTTGATTAATCGACATTGGCACATGTTTCTGATTTAAGAAGATGGCATGCTCGCCAAAATAAGCATATGGCGAATACTGAAATCCCCATGGCTCCCCATTGATCATCATTCGGATCACTCGGTGATTGCTGCGAGCCGGATAACCCAGACGTCCAAGATAACCCTCGTTTTCGATGGCTAACGGGCCAACCGGATAACTGGTCGATTTTTTACAGCCAGCTGCGGCGATTGCCTTGGGATCCTTTTCAGGTTTAGAAAGATTGATGGTGATTTCCAAGTCACCATATTCAGTTTCAGTCGTGTACGAAATATTTTTGGCAATTGCCCGTGTCCTAATATAATCGTTACTCTGGCTTAGATGGTAAAAGTAATCTGTAGCTTCTTCAGGAGATTCCTGATATTTTGTCCAAAAAATGGCATTTAATTTTGATGGAATCGGCGTTAATAAATCCATTAATTGGTCTTCCAGTATCTCCCGATTCGTAATCGAATCCTCGATTTTCCCGCGAGTCACAGCTAGGTCAACCAACTCATTAGCCAAATCAACGGCAGAGTCTTCATCGGTGGGGGAACCAAAGCCATCTCCGATCAACCGAAAAACCAAATTGGTGACATAGATTCGGTCAACATTGGTATAAGGCGAAGCCGATTTGATGATTAAATCAACGAATTTTTCAACAACTGTTCGGCTCATACTAATTTCCTTTCCGGTCATCATAACCCTTTGGGTGGGTCTGCTTCCAATTCCAAGCAGTCTTGATAATCTCATGAACATCATCAAACTGTGGCTTCCAACCAAGAACCTTGCGGGCTTTATCACTAGCGGCAATCAATGTGCTTGGATCACCGGCACGCCGAGGGCCCATTTTAGCTGGAATTGGCTTACCAGTCACTTCTCTGGCGGCATCCAACATCTGCTTGTTGGAGAACCCAGTTGAAGATCCCAAATTAAAGGCATCGGAATCATGACCAGCTTGCAGGTACTTGAGGGCAAGAATGTGGGCATCTGCCAAATCGACAACGTGGACATAATCTCGGACATTGGTACCATCTGGGGTGTCATAGTCATCCCCAAAAATCGTTAATTCGTCACGTTCGCCTGAAGCAACTTGCAGAATAATTGGAACCAAATGCGTTTCTGGATGGTGATCCTCACCAATTGACCCATCAGCCTTGGCACCAGCAACGTTGAAGTAACGAAGAGCAACAAACTTAATCCCGTAAGCAACGTCGCTCCAGTGCATAATCTTCTCCATGGCGAGTTTACTTTCCCCATAGGGGTTAGTTGGCACTTGGGGATCAGTTTCTTTAATTGGAATTTGTTTTGGTTCGCCATAAGTGGCTGCAGTTGATGAGAAAACAATCTTCTTCACATCGTGTTCATGCATCACTTCAAGCAAACTGATCATGCCACCGGTATTGTTGTCAAAATATTTCAAAGGTTTAGCCATTGACTCTGGAACAACCGAAAAGGCTGCAAAATGAATGACCCCTTCGATATTTTCTTTATCAAAGACGCCGCTCAAAAATTGCTTGTCACGAACGTCACCTTCATAAAACCGGGCTTTCGGATTAACCGCTGCTCTATGGCCAGTAACCAAATTGTCGACAACAGCAACGTCATACCCGTTTGCGATCAATCGATCAACGGTATGGGAACCAATGTAACCTGCGCCACCTAATACTAAAATTGCCATCTTAATATCCTCCTTCAACTTAAAAACTATTTAATTTCTCTTGGACCATCGGAAATCTCTGCAATATAGAATTCTGCTGGATGACCAACTTCTTGCTCGTAGACTTTACCAACGTTTCCCTGGAAAGCAGCCACCTTGTCCCGGTCAACAATGGCGATTGCACAACCACCGAAGCCGGCACCGGTCATCCGGGCACCAATCACCCCAGGCTGTTTCCAGGCGGTCTCAGCCAACGTGTCCAATTCCTTACCAGTTACCTCAAAGTCGTAATGTAACGAAATATGAGAAGCATTAATCAACTTACCAAATTGTTGGAGATCATTGTCTACCAACGCGTTTTTGGCCTGCAACGTACGTTGATTTTCAAATACCGCGTGACGAGCGCGTCGAATGAGAACGTCATCATTAATCAGATAACTATTTTCATCGAATTCAGTTTCGGTAAGGTCACCTAAACTACGAATATCAAGCTTAGTTTGTAATCGTTTCAAGGCTTCCTCACATTGGGCTCGGCGCTCATTATACTTGGAATCCTGTAATTGACGGTGCTTCTTAGTGTTCATAATGACGATCACGTTATGCCCCAACTTAACTGGAACATATTCATAATCTAAAGTGTTGGTATCGAGGAGGACCGCTTGATCCTTTTTCCCCATCCCAATCGCAAATTGATCCATAATTCCAGAATTAACGCCAATGAAATTGTTTTCAACTAATTTACCATATTTAACAAGGTCCAGCTCTTTGACATTAAGCGAAAAAACATCATTGATAATCTCGCCCGTCAATAATTCAATAGCCGCTGAAGAAGACAAACCAGCTGCGTCAGGCAGATTACCGTTAATTGCCAAATCAAACCCATGGGCAATTTGGTGGCCCTGGTTAATAACTTCTGCCATCATGCCTTTCGGGTAATTAGCCCAGCCATTGGCCTTATTATAAGTTAAATCTGCCAGTGAAAATTCAACAATCCCTTGGTCAGGGACGTTGGCTGAGTACATCCGAACCTGATCATCGTCACGTTCCCCATAAGCTGCGTATATACCCATGCTAATTGCACAAGGAAAAACGTGGCCGCCATTGAAATCCGTATACTCACCAATTAAATTAATCCGTCCAGGTGAAAAGAATACCCGACTAGCGTCATAACCAAATTTTTGCTTAAATTCAGTTTGTACATCTTCAGAAATCATAGTTTCATCCCTCTACTTAATTTTAGTAAACTTTACTTAAATAGAATTTACCTCATTTTTGAAGCGTTGTCAACCATCATTAATTGATTCAAAAGTCCCAACCCATCAATTCTTCATCTTTATTAACAGTGATCCACCACGATTTCTTGAAAATTCTAAACGATTCATCGCCTCCTAATGAAAGCGTTTGACCAAATCAACGCTGATTTGTATACTAATGTAGTAAAGTTCAGTAAATTTTACAATGAAAAAGATTATTAATTAGGGGATGTTTTTAGTTGGCTAAAGAAAATAATAACCAAACCCACTGGGGCTTTGTCACATTAATTGCCCTGGCTGCTGGAATGGCTGGACTTTTATATGGATACGATACCTCCTGTATTTCAGGAGCAATTGGATTTTTGAAGGATTTGTACCACCTGTCACCGGCAATGGAAGGCTTAATTACTTCCAGTATCATGATTGGTGGGGTTGTCGGGGTTGGTTTCTCCGGGTTCCTAAGTGATCGCTTCGGGCGCCGAAAGATCCTAATGATCGGTGCAATTCTTTTTTTCTTCGCGGCATTGCTTTCAGCATTTACCCGCACACCTGGAGAATTAATCACCGCTCGAATTGTTGGTGGTTTAGGAATTGGCTTGTCTTCCGCGCTTGCCGTTACTTATATTTCAGAGGTCGCTCCGGCAAATATTCGGGGGACATTATCATCACTTTATCAATTACTAACGACCATTGGAATTTGTGTCACTTACTTTGTAAACCTGACAATTGTTAATTTGCACTCTTATAATTGGACATTATTCCATGGTTGGCGGTGGATGCTTGGAATCGGCTCACTACCTGCCCTCCTATTTTTCATCGCATTATTATTTGCACCTGAGAGTCCCCGTTGGCTGATTTCAAAGGAGAAAGTTGAACAAGGCTTTAATATTTTGGTCAAAATTAACGGCGTCAAAGGGGCTCAAGACGAGATGACCACGATCGCGACTGCAATCCGACGTGATCGAAATTCCACGTTGGCCAAATTATTTCAACCAGGCTTACGACGAGCTTTGTTCATCGGCATCTTTTTAGCCTTTTGTAACCAATCAGCTGGGATGAACGTGATTATGTACTATGGGCCGACAATCTTCAAGATGGCTGGCTTTGGTGGTAACTCCGAATTCATGGCCACTGCTGGCGTGGGTGTCGTGAACATGCTGGCAACAATCATTGCCACTACATTAATCGACAAAGCTGGCCGAAAGCCATTAATGATGACTGGATCAGTTTTAATGACCCTTTTTAGTTTAGCTATTGCCCTTATGTTTGGTGGTAACAGTGGCCTCATTCTTTTATTCTGTGTCTTTGGTTTTGTCATTTCATTTGCTTTTTCAATGGGTCCAATTCCTTGGATCATGATTCCAGAGCTCTTCCCAACCTACTTACGAGCAAGAGCTTCGGGAATTTGTACCGTGATTCTTTGGGGCGCTAACTTTGCGGTTGGCCAATTCACGCCAATGATGTTAAGTGCCTGGGGTGGTAAAATAACCTTTATTTTCTTCATGATAATGAATATTATCGGCTTCTTAGGCGTTTGGAAATTTGTTCCAGAAACCAAAGATAAGCCACTGGAGGAAATTGAATCTTACTTTATGCCAAAAACAAAATAAAAACAGAATTTTGAAATCGCCATTATTCAAAAAATCGTAAGCCTGAGTTCCGTTCTGGCTTACGATTTTTAAATTTCATTATTTAATTAGATGTTTGATTTATTTTCAGCCCCAGAGATAAAATCAAGTAGCTTGGGAATGCGAGTTGGCGTTTGATTCCGTGGCCGATTAACGATTAGTAGCACTTGAAGGACAGAAAATACGAGTGAACTGCCCCGATAGTAAGCAATATATTTCGATTCCCATTTATCAACATACTTTTCTTTGTATGAACGCAGGCCCTCAAAGCTATAAAATCTATATCCGTATTGATAGATCAGATGAACGATTCGTTCCTGAGTAAAACTAAATCGAGACGTGCCAACATTTGAAAGTGGTGACATGCCAAGATCAAAATACTTAAACCCCTTTTTGGCGGATTCCTCGTACAAATTGATTAAAATGCCATCCATAATTCCGGATGGTGCTTTCGACGATGAGCGCATCAAATCAATCGATGTCGTCACCTGATTGCCATCTGGCATGATATTGGCAAATGCGACAATTTCATCATCGGCATTTTTCATGACGGCGATCGGCGCTTGGTTTAAATAATAGTTGTCAAAGAACCCTAACGAAAAGCCCTTTTCTACTTTACCACCAAGCCATTCATTGGAGATGTTCTTGATCGCCTTCATAAATGTTTGACTGAATGGCGGCTCTACGACTTCGAATTTAAATCCTTCGCGATCAAATTTGTGCATAAGTGCCCGTTCGCCACGATGCCGTTTCCCGCTCAGGGTGAATTGGTTTAAGTCCACCAAACCATCTTCACCTGTCTTGATAAAGTCAAAGCCACTCTCATGAAGCTGCATGGTTAGATCTTGATCAATCTCATAAAATAATGGCTTTAGTCCTTGTTTATCAGCAGTCTTCATAAAATCTTCAATCGCCGCACCAATTTTTTCCGAGTTGCCGACCGGTTCGCCCATAATAATGAGCTTGTCAGCAATTGGTTTGTACATGAAGAAGACTTGGTCAACCCCTTCTTCTTGGTAGAAGTAGATCTGTTTATCCCGTAAGAATGCAAGATGGCTATCTTCATTGCCACCAAATTGATCGATGACTGCCTTCACCCGCTCTGCATCAAATGGTTGCGTCAACCACGCCGGTCGGTTAGCTGTCAAATAAATGTTGGTCACAAATAAGACCAACATTGCGATCAGCAACCCAATGAAGCCAACCAGCCAAATTGCCTCAGATGGAAATAGGTAGGCTGCATCAAAATGAAGCGGTGAATGGTGATTAGCGGCGATTCCGACCAATGTATATACTGTGAACGTAATGATGAAAATCGATCCATTTATGATCAGCGCGCCCCATGAATTTGCCATCCGATCCCGATAGAGAACCCCTCTTGAAAGCCACAAAGTGATGAGAATGATGACAAACAGCATAATCATTCGCCACGTGAACGCTTCGTTAAACCAGGTGTTCACAATCGATAAGATCACCACAGCAACCGTCGGCCCAAATGCGCGCTTGGTTCGTGCCCAAATGCCACTCCCAAGGCCGATCAACAGAAACGCCACAATAATATTCATCAGATGACTCACAAAAAAGATTGAATAAGGTACCAATCGGATGTAGAGGCGGTTCATGATAACGACATTGGGAACTGTCGCAAATAAGAGCATCATCACCCCAGAGAAGTACATGAACCCGGTTAAGAAGACCTGAGCGATCCGTTGGATGATGATCCGGGGTAATTCATCCAGGAATTCGTTGAGCTTGTGGCCGGTATCATGAGCGAATAGACCGGTTCCCACAATAAATGGCAGTAAATAATAAAATAGTCGATATAATAAAATCCAAACCAGTGCGTCACTTCTGGCAACGCCGATAAATCCTAAACCGATAATGACGAAAATATCAAACGACCCTAACCCACCAGGAATCATTGAAACAACTCCAGCGACGTTAGCGACAACAAAGATCGGAATAACTAACGCAAAATCAATTGGTAGATGCATCAAATACCCAATTAAAATGAAAAATCCCAGGGCACTTCCCCACTCCATAAATGAGCCAAGAGTCATCGTCAACTCCTGTTTGAGGGTTAAATCTTTAAAAAAGCTCGAATTGTTAATCCTTGTAAAAATAAACATACTCGGAAAATAGGCGGCCCCACCGACAAGCCAAATCCAGTAGTGGGCAAAGACGGTGCCAATCCTGAAACCGAAGATCATAATTAAGGACACAAAACAGAGCAACGACAGCCCAGAAATGAGAAAGAGGGCAACTTTTGAAATGGCGTACAATATTTGCTTTTTGGTCGCCCCTTTACCATAAAAATGGGCTCTTAAACTGGCACCAAGCAAGCCCCCGAACCCTAATAAATTGGTAAAAGTATTCACCACCCAGCCACTGCGGATAACGTACCCCGGAGCGAATTTAGTAGGTAAAAACTTCACGATCGAAAAATCATATATGAGCATCGGCGTGATTGAAACAAAGCCCAATACCAGCATTATCAATAATGATCCCTTTGACTGACTGGCAAGCACATTTTGGAACTGTTGACCATTTACTTCACGAATAATTTTTGCAAGTTGACGAACCACGAAGATCAAGACTGAAAAAACAAATATCAGCTTGATCACCGTCATTCGTTTATCTATGAATTTCTTAAATCGATTGAATGCGTTTGCCACTCTTCTCACCTCTCAAATGTAATCCTGTTCCATTATGCCAATTAAATGGATCCGGAACAACAATTATGTACAAAAAAACTGCGCATCGACAATGTAGATTGCCAACACACAGTATGTTGAAGAGATAAATTACTTAAGGGTAGTAACCATATCCCCCGTCAATAATGGGATTGCGGAACAATCTGCCATAAATCTGCCACCTAACTCTTTCTTGCGCTGTTTAAGCAATCCTTCAAGCTCCCCAACATCTTCAATAGTTGCTTGCTTCTTATAAAAAAAGCCTCGCATACTGGCGTACCAGCCACATTAAATGTGGAGCGAGGGGATTGATATCTATGACTTATTTATACTCTTCTAAAATCAGAGTGTCAATGTTTATCTCTTTAAATACAAAAATCCCACCCCGAATTAATCGAGATGGGCTTTAATTATTTCTTCCTATTTCCCCCTCAGTTTTCAAATAATGGTAATGCGTTGCAGCCACTGGTGCACCTTCTTTCTGCTACTTCCTGATCTTCAAGATTCTATTACTTAAATCATCGAGAAATTTGCTGTCTTCCTTTGTGACAGCTATCGCTTCCCGGTCAACCGCCGGAATGCTCTCGAACCCACTTCTTTCGGTCACATCACTTTCGTCAGTCGGAAAGTCGTGCATGGCATAACCTAGATCAGTAAGGGTATCAAAGCGCGTAAGTGTTTTTTCCGGCAACATGTTGACCGCAAAACGTACGGTTTCTTCGCTTGGTAAGGTGATCTCTGCTACTACAGATTCATAATCGCCCATATCTTCGATTGATATAAAAGCATTAGCATTTAGTTTAGCAAGCGTATTGCTTAGTAGCAATTTGGTTTCTTCGGTTGTCATGTCGGTATCCTCCTCTAATCCAATAATGGCATCAAATACTTGTCCAGGAGTCTCATGCAAAACCTGTGCAATCGCTGCATAAACTCGTGGGTTAATTGCCAGTGCGTCTTTGTCACTCGATCGCTGTAGAGTCGTTGGAGCAATCCCGGTTTCCTTAGCGATCTGATAACGGTTCAAGTTTTTCTTTTCTAAGAATGTATCTAAGAGTTTATCCATGATGATAGGCCCCCTTAGGCTGTTAGTTCGTCGCGAATTTCGTCGATGGTTTCTTCCAGATCACCATAGTAGCCAATAGCGTCATCAATTGATTCTGGCCACAATACCCAAAGCGCTTGGTCTTCATCGAAAGTCAAGATACCATATTTTTCATTGTCTTGGTTTACTTCGTATTCTTTGTTGTTGTTTTTTACAAATTCGATATTTTTCATTTTAATGATCTCCCTTTTCTTTATCCTTTATCTCTTAACACCCATTATAATACACGATACGTATATGGATGTCAACACGAACCGTGTATTAATTTGAAAATATGTACAAAAAAAGCGCCCACCCCCGAAGGAGTGAGCACAAGAAACTATGTACGGGTAATGCGCAAAGGGTGACTGTAGCACATACAGTTTATGTCGTCGATGAAATAACACACCAGAAAGCGTCTTACTTACCCATTAATTACTCTTATTATAAAGGTCAATGTGCCAAAAGTAAATTTATTTTCCAAAAAGTTTATACGGAAATTTCACACGAACTTCCAAACTTGGCTTTAAAACATCTGTAAAGCAATGTGTACCATGTTCATAAAAACCATTAATGGCATTAGCTACAAAGTCGGCACCTTGTATGTGATAATCGCTTTGAGAGTCAACGTAATGTACTTCAACAACCACGTCTGGACGACCATAATCAATCCAAACTTTACTTTTAATATAATCAGAAAAGCTCATTTCATCTCCAACCTTTAAAGTACGATTATCTAAATAAATGTAGACTTCACTCAAATCAGAGTTATTTTTAATAATAGGGCTTATTAAGAAAGTCAACAAATAATTATATAGAATATTTTGATTATGTAAAAGACGAGGCTCGATGTGTGGCAAATCTGCTGTAATATAGTCGATTCGATCGACGCTCTTTTTTATTTTGCGAAGCATAAAGTCTTTGGCAATTGGATTACATAAAGAAGCCTTTACTTCGCCTGTATGAGTTACAGAACCGTCATACCTTTTCTTTATTTTGAGGCTAGCCTTTTTTACAGCACGATTAAGTTTAAAATTAGAGTGATCAATGCACCTTAATGAAGCAAGTGTAAAATATCTGCCACTCAAACCGAAGTTTCCTGATTCGTCTATATATAATGAAACACACTCCATGGATCCCACCTACAATCAATAATTTGAATTAATTGTATCATAATTACGGAACTTGATTAAGTAACCACAAAAAGGCCCACCCAGAACTTAATCTGAGTGGGCCCTTTTGCATACTTTATTTAATTTTAGGCTTGACCTTCTTGAGAAATTTAACATACCATTTATTGCTTGATACGTATCCTTGACCATTGATATGCAGCCTAGTTATCTTGCCATACTTAACTGGAGTGGCCCAAAAACGAGAACCAGTACCGTAGCGCGTATATCGCTTGCCTGACTTTTTGAAGTCCAAGCCATTATATACCGGCAACCATTTTAATCGAACTTGGTAAAGCCCAGGAGTTACATAGTAGCTCGGTTTAACGCTTGCCTTACTACCGGACAGTGAGCCGTCAAAGTCGTACGATGCATCTACGCCATGCCAGTTGTCACTAAACTGCCATGAGTTTGCATTCGCCACACCAGGCCGTGAGACGCCATAAGCCGCTACCCAGATATGCTTGTCGACTAGCTCCGATCGCTTAATTCGTCCATAATTGAACCAGGAACCGCTGCCGTAGGTCACAACGTTCTTATATCCAGCAGCGATCAGGTATCGTAGAAAGGCGTTGACTTGCGGTGTGGTGTTGTATGGCAAGCCGGGCGCTTCCACGTCGATCACTAGGGCTGTTGATTTATCCAAGCCAAATTTCTTGACCCAGGCTAGAAAGTATTTTGCTTCAGCTGTACCAGCGCCGTGGAAAAAGTGATAAACACTGACCGAGCCGAACACCTTAAGCGCATTAGTAACTTGTGCGCTGGCTTTCGGATTCAAGTAGTTGGTGCCTTCGGTCAGCTTAACAACCGCAAAGCCAGCACCATATTTCTTAAAAGTATTGAAATAAGATACCGAGTCGCCTTGATATGATGAAACATCAATTCCGATTTTAGGCATGCTGATCACTCCCCGATTTTACAGCTGGCTGAGCAGATTGAGGTGCTTGAGAAGCGGGTTGTGATGCACTTTCAGGCTTTGAAGCGGATGATTGTGCGTTCTGTTCAGCTGAGCTTTCTGGTGTTTGTGGAGTGGCCGAATTTTCGGTCGGCTCCGGAGAAGTCTTTGGTGCGTGGTTGTCGTAGCCTAACTTCTTGAATTGCTGATAGGCTGCTTCAACGATTGAGTCAACAATTTCTGGTGTCACCCAAGTCAAACCAAGTTGTGCCGCAAAGCCAGCGACATCTTTGTCGGCCGCCTTTTTCCGGTCGGACTTAGACAGACCTTCAAGAGTAGCAAACTTGGTAACGGTGGTAAGTGCAAACTGAACAACTTGACTAAGCTGTTTATTTTTGACATGTAATTTAAGATAAGGCTGTACTTGCTTTACGACAACGAGAATCAAGGCAACAAGTGCCGCAAGAATACCAGTACTTTCCAGCCAGTTAAAGACATCAGTAATTTGTTTAAAAGTTTCCATAGATTATTCCTCCAGTTTGCCGTATCGTGCACGATAAGCGGCATTTTCTTTTTTTAGCGCAGCATTTTTCTGACGAAGATTTTTATTCTCTTCTTCTTTTAGATCAATCTGTTCTTGAAGCTGTTTCACGATCTTGTCATGATAATCTTTAAAGCGGTCGTAATCATCATCCATTTCATTAAACTTTGAAGAGAGGTCTTCATATCGTTTCCGTAAGTCTTCATTATCATCTTTTACCGTTTTCAATATAAACTTCTCCAAATCCGTGCGCTCCTTAGTGGCACTATTTGCATCGGCTTTACTCGAATGAATAAGCCCGGCAATTACGCCTGCCAGCGTAACAACCGAGCCAAAGAATACCGTTAAATTGTGCGTTATCCAACTAAACATTACGCCTACCACCTCGCATCGCAGTGCCAATCAGCAATGCAACGGCAAGGCTGGCAAACACCCAAGTTAAATTAAAGCGAATATCAAAAACGCCCCGGATCATAAATCCGAAGGCGAGATAACCAAACAATGGGGCAATAATAATCATGCCGGCATTCCTTAATGTAATTGAATCAAGCAACACTCCACTTAGCAGGACAATCCCGCCAATCACTAGTAATCCGGCAAACCACCAATCATCGGCAGCATCGAAAACCACATGTTCTGCAAAGCCAGGAGGTGGTGGAGGTGTAACTTCTGGGCTGTCCAAATAATTCAAATGAAAAAAGACATACGTGCCAGCCATTAAGGAAGCTAAGCCGAAACATAAATGCGAATAATATTTTCCAATCCTTTTTAGCATTTTTATCACTTCCTAAATTTTGGGTAAAATAAAAGCACCTATCCAACAGATAGATGCCAATTCATATATGGGGATATATGAAATTAAATCATAAACAATAACCGAAAAGATATATTTGAGGGTAATATCTTTTAAATATGACTAGTAGCCGGCGTACCGGTTAACCAGCCATCAGTGTCAAGTATTACGCAATAAGTTATAAAAATATCCTTTCTAAACTAATTCGTCATAAGTAACATGGGCAACGCTTCCTCCATCCGTAGTTGCTGTAATATCTGCGACCCCATTATAAGCAGTAAACGTTAAATTCGTTGAACTGTTACTAGCCCAATGAAAATTCCACCTTTCGCTATCGATGGCACTACGTCCAATATATCCCACGGAAAAAGTTAATATTGACTTAACAATGCTACCAAGTTTAATGGTAACTTGAACGGTATTATCATTTCCACTAGGCAGCACTATGGTCCCAGATAAATATAGCGTGTGAGTACTATCATCTATCTTATACAAAATGGTAGTATATGGGGCTAAATTATATCCACTAACAGGAATGATATACTTATTATCTAGCTGACGCCAAGCCGAGTTCTCAACGCTTTTCAAATCGGCCATAGTAGCGGCCTGATTATCCCCCTTATCTTTCGAGGCGTCCTTAATGGTGGGCGCAATACTGAATGTCTGTGCAGCTGTAAATGTTTGAGGCTGTCCCGTTCGTGCTAGGTCAGATGGTAAACTGCTTGCTAGTAATAACGGATTATTGTTGACCGTTGGAACGGTGTCAAAGTTGTTAGCACCAGATAGGTGGGCTACTTTGGAATCATCAGATAAGAGAGTATAAGTTACTCCTGTATTTGTAACCCAAACAGAATATTGAAAAAATTGACTATTTGAGTCAGCTCCAATTAAAGTTCCCTCGCCAAAACCTGTTCCTTGAATATCTACAAATCCCTTTACGCTTGATATGCCATTTAAAGGATTGTTGGTAACAGATGAATTGGCATAAATGGTGTGAAATCCTGCTGAAAGTTGTTGCAATGTTTTAGATAGATCAGCACCGCTTCCATATAAATTAATAAATGGTGTTCCATCATCATTGGTAATTTTTTGTTTTTGCCAATTTGAAGTATCGGCTGTATGAACTACTTTGGAATCATCGGCAGGTGTGTAACCAATTTTATCTTGTTTGGCATTAACTTCTTCAATTCCAGCTACATCATTGGCAGGCTTACGCATGTCAGCTATATTAACTTTTTTATCCAGTTGCTGATTAACGTCAACCGTCTTGGCGTAAGCATTCCCTGCACCGTCAGTGGGATCCGTTTTAAATTTCTTTTGCCCATTAATTGTTTCGTCACCGGTCGTATGGACAACCGTATCGTTGGTAGCAAACGAATCATCAATCATATTAAATTGAATTTTACTTGCATTTGAAAACCCAATGTTGAATTTATACGTATATGATACCGGAGTACTACCAGAAAAAGCTGGTATTGTATCTGGACTATTTGTTGATGTGATAACTGCAATTAATTGTGATTGCCCATTTTGAGAATCAGATCCCCAAATTCCAAATACCCATGCCTTGTAATCAGCTCTTATGGATGAGTTATCAACGACTGTTGAAATAATCAAGGTATTACTATTTTTAGAAAATCCGTTTGCACTAACAGTTTGCACTACCTTGGGAACAGATGTCATCGTTGAGATATCCGTTGTCGATGGTAATTGAGTATCACTTATTTCTATCTTATCAATGCTTAGTGATGACTTGTTGGCCAATATTTGAGCAATAAGGTTGTTTCCGTTAGCAGTTACTTTTGCCAAGTCATATGCCATGTTAATTGCCTCCTTTTACATTAACTTCTTTAACCATGATGGACTGAGTCCCAACACCTACATATTCAATTAGTTTAGAATTATTCATAAACGCAATTGTATTAATCGTAACTCCGTTTAGAGTAGCTGATGATAAACGATCCATGAGGATTATCAGTGATTGGCTGGATGATATTAAACTAGTTGGAAGGTTATCAATGTCAACAACCTGTGGGTTCCCAACCATTTTGGTACCATCCCAATGATAATCAGTATGAGCTTTTACGCCTGAATTTACTGGCGATATTTGCAAAGCATTGCATATGATATTAATAATATCGTTAATGGTTCCACCAGAATGTGATGCTAAAATTTTTGTCTTAAGGATAAAACGATAAGTATCATCATTGGCTCCATATCTGGGTTGATGGATATCATCACCAATCTCATCAAGTTGTTCGCCAACAGCTTCATCAATTATCCAAGAACTGTGGATGCTCTCAAAGTTGTTGTCCAGCCATAACTGAAAACGCGTCAGTACCCGAATTAAAGTGTTGATGTTGCTCCCTGCGCCAACCGCAAACCCTCGGTCAAACATTTTAAAAATCTCTGCATAAACTTCATCATAATTAGTTTGGTACATAGTCAACCTCCACATTATCGTCAGTAATAACTGGAATTTCGAAGGCTGTTAGTGCGATGTTATTAGTACTTAGTTTGCTCTTGTCGGTTCCAATCGCGATATCCGCGTAATTGATTCCATCAATCGAATATATGTTGGAGAAAAACTGATTAGTAACCACTTTGGACCCCATTTGTAGACTTTCAATATAGCCTTCAATAGCAGCCTTAATGTCATCAGTACCTTCATTTTTATCAAAGCTGTCATTGACTTTAACACTGACTTTGGCAAAAATCGGTGTTTCTTGTGGACGATCGAAGTAGATCGTGTGCGCTTCGCCAGAATCATCGATTGCTGTGCCACTCTTAGATCCATAAAGGGCAATTCCACCGCCGCCAACTCGGAAGATAGTGTTCACCACATCTTGTGCCACACCACCTTGGACATAATAGTGAACGGTCTTAGGTGGATTGTCATACACATCAGGTTTACTAGCTGAAGAATTATAGACACTTTTAACGGCCGTTACGCCTTGTGTGTTCATTAATGCCGTATAGATCCCGTTGATGGTACCAGACTCATTAGAGTTGGATGCTAGAAGTAGCCTTGATCTAAAATCAAGATCTGTTTCCATATCCTGGCCACCTTCAGCTGCATCATGATTAGTCACTTTATCAATTTCTTCAACAGGCGACTGTTGGTTAACAATTGTACCTGCATCAACATTGTATTGTGATCCTAACTCGCTTGAAACAACAATTGTTGATCCGACTCCGTTTACATCAAGTTGACAATCATCGACGGTGTAAAATTCATTTCCCTTGTCATCCATAAATACAGTACCGGTCGGAATTACATAACCCGCAGTACCAGTAAATGATAAGGTCACGCTGGATGCTTCAGCTTGCTTTCGCATTAACCCGTAATTGCCGCCAACCCGATCAAGGTTTACACCCGTAGATTGCTGAATGTAGCCAGAGTCATGAACATTTTCACCGTTTTGATCAATATTAACTGCGATCTTTGCCATGACTCGGGCGAGCGTTCCCCAAAATGACCTGGGCGATACATTGGTATCTTCTCCGTTTTCTCTTCGAATAAAGCCTTGAACGGTATCTAAAGCATCGTCATAATTCAGCGGCGTATAACCATTTTCATCAATCATTGACGACACCCGCCTCCCATACAACTTCTTTCAATTGATTCTTAACTTCAATAGTAATGTGAACTTTGAGCACTCTTGCTTCCCGTTCGAAATCTACATCGTGAATCTCATCAATTCGCGGGTCTTCAAGAAGCGTTTCTCTAATCGCCGCAGTCACAAACTGATTGTGAACATTGCTTCCAATTACGGCTCCCCAGTCAAGGCCTTCATTGGTATCAAGAACCCAACCACCTTTGCGGGTATTCAGGGCGATCATACATGATTGTGCGATTTCATCAAGACCGTCAACCATTGCCACGCTGCCTTTATCATCTTGCTCAAAATCGCCTTGATCATTTATATAGACATCCGTTGCCATTTAATTCACCTACTTCATATCAATCTTGCCGACGATAACTCCATCATTAGCGTCATGCATCCGTTCGCTATCAATCTTGTAGACACTATCGCCCTTGGCGTTAGAGGTATCTCGGTCTTCAAACACAACCACCACAACATCCCCCACTTGATAGTTGATTATCATTTCTGCATAGAATGGCGCAAAACTATGTGAGTCGCCAATGTCATCGTGGTATTTGATCTTAATCGGGATAAATGATGCTTGCAGGCTCAGAAGCTGTGGCCGCTTGGTTCCGTCCGAAAACAAGGCCAACGGCTGAACATCGTACGTTTTATCGGCATTCACCTTAACAATTTTGCAGCGAATGGAACCATGAATATCACTCATCACATCGTCCCGAAACATATCAAAAAATTCATTAACGTAGTCACGACTTTTAGTCATTTGGCACGCCTCTTTTTCTGCTTTTCCTTAAGCTTTTTTCGATTAGCAGCGTCCAACTTCGCTTTGGTCTTTTTATCTTTGGTTTCAGCTTTTTTGACCGAAGCTGAATTCTTCTTTTTGTATTTAGAGTAGTCAACCAGGTCAAGTGTTGATGTTCCTGAATCATCAGTAATAGACGTTGTGCCGCTATTAATTAGTACCCAGCCACTCAAGGTTGTACTTTCAATATGAAAGATATACCCAACGGTAAAATACGGCCTAAAAAGAGCTACAACTTGATAGTGTTGTAGCCCATCATCCGAATCGTCTTGAGGTTCCGGCTCCCCAAGCATTCCGGTATCATAGTTCAAATAGAAGTTCGATTTTTTGTTCTTGGAATAATCCGCAATCTCCAATCGACCATTAGGATAAGCTATCGGTGTCTTACACTGCGAAGCAATACTTTTAATGGCACTCATCGGTTTTGCTTTAGCCGTGTAGCCCTTGGTAAACTTCTTATTGTATACGAGTTTTAGCTTGTATATTTTTATCCCGGCCTCTTTGGCAATCTTTTTGATGATTGAAGAACCCTTGGTATTTTTTGCAAAAGATAAGGGTTTGTACTTAGTCTTTTTAGTTACCTTAGCTTTAGCAGTATGGTTAGCTTTTTGCTTAACATATTCTTGTCGTTTCTTTTTGGCAAAAGCATTTTTCTTGGTAATGATTGTATGCCCATAAGCTCGAAGCTGTTTGCTTGTAGCACCCGGATGGTTATCAATCCACTTACGGCGCTGTGCATTCATCTTGCTATTGTAAGCAGTGATTGTTTGGTCAAGCGTTTTTTGCGCAGAAATTGACCTTGAAGTAGTCGCCTTTTTCTTAACTTCAGGAAGTTTGTCATAATCACTGCCATCAACGATAGTGATTGTTGTGGTTTTTCCTGATGAATCGATTGTCGATGGCGTTGGTGTTGCCAATTTGCCTTCCATGATGATGCCGACGTTATTCGATGAGCCATCTTCACCATACCAGCCGCCATAAACCCGAGCGTTAGAACCCTTCGTCAAATAATTAATATCTTCAGCCGGCAAGTTCATCATCGAAACTTGCGTCGTCTCCTTGCTACCGGATGCATAGGACGCTTCAATATCTATTGAGATGTTATCAGGTACTTTGGCGTAACTCTTGAGAGTTAATTTTCCTTTTTTGCCATCAATCTCAAGCCTTCGATAAAGCCTAACGAGTTTCATTGCTCATCCCTCCAATCTTCCGGGAGCGCATACTCATTATCATCATCAGAAGGCTCGTCCTCGATTAATGAACTTCCTGAGTCATCATCTAGAAGATCAGAATTGTCAGTGTCATTCTCATCAACATCAGCAGTACTTGGATCTTCAATCGATGGATCAAGATCATCAAAATATAGAAAGACTGATATCTGAAAATTATCAATGCTGACGGTGTTCTCCACGCCAGTTTCATCAAGGGGGATAATCGTCACGCTTGGCAGATTAGCATCATTGATGTTCCACAATGGCACCCCATAAACAAGCTTTTCTCCGGTAATCAGCGGATTATCGTCAGCATCGTATAGGTTGAAATAAAAGTTATCGTAGCGTTCACGATAGTTGAACTCAATGGTGAAGTTCTCGGTTCCAACCGGTAAAACCACATAATTGGGGAGATCACTTGTATCAATAATTAATTTATCTCGTAAACTCATAAGATCCCCCCTACTTGACCCTTATCTTGACGCCAACCGGTATTGATCGGTCAGCGTACTTATTCCATTTGCGTAGTTGAGCAACACTGACATTGTACTTTTGGGCGAATTTATAATACGTGTCACCCGGCTTAGTAGTTACCGTCCTCACGGCACTTTTGCTATTTTTCTGCTTATGACCACTACCAGATTTTTTGTTAGCCTTACCCTTATTTTTCGATGAATTGGCTTTCTTTTTGACATTTGAATCAGCCCAATCCACCTTCTGTAAAGTAATGGTTAGCGGAACTTGGTTAGTCAAATAGGTGTCGTGCGGCTTGTCAATTCCCGAGATGATCGCGTGTGGAAAAGACGTTTGCCCGATCAGTGATACTTCGGCTGTATTTTCAGCCCACTTTCTGATCCGTTCGAACTTTTTAACCAATGTTGGAACTGAACCATCTTCACCAATCAGAGCCCCGCCCACTGAAATGCTTTCGGTGCCCGCCTGAGTGACCGTGTTAATCGGTGTGTGCTTGATGACTGCCGTTTCATTAACGTTAACTGTTTCCGAAAAGTCTTCACTATCAGGCCAGAGAATCGCATAGCTTTCCTTGCTACCAGGATTCACAGGCGTTATCCACGTCACATCTTTGCCACCTGTTTCAGCCATCACTGCGGCGCCAATTGCTTTCTTCAGGATTGCCCGTTGAGTAGCTTTTTCAGCTGCTAAGCTTTTACTTTGAGCTTTCGAAAGTCTTGATTTAGCTGTCGAATGTTTCTTCTTGAGCTTAGTCAGTGCACTGCGTTGCTCTGCGTAAATTTTTTTTAGATTATCAAGTTGCTTCTTTAAGGCCACTTTTTTAGACCCGGTTGCCTTATTGCATCGCTTAGTAACAATGGCTATCTTTTTCTTGGTGCTTGCAACCAACTTCTTTTGGTTTTTAACATCTTTAGTCGCATTTTTATAAATTCGCGTATCTTTGACAATCGTTTTACTAGTTGATTGATATTTTTGAAAATCAGACTTAGCAGAATTGAATGCCGTTTTAGCATCGGCTAAGGCTTTCTTTAAATTATTCAATGCTTTTAAACGCTCACTAACCGTTGAATCAGCCGTCAGTGTAGGAATTGAAAATAGATAGTTAATTGAGTTCGATCCATTATCATTATTATTAAACGTCACTAAAACAGCAGATCCAGTTGAATAGATTCCTTCCGGCTCATTATAGGAATACTTCATTCCATAACTGCCCGTGAGATACGTGTGCAGAAATTGTCGAGCGTTGGTCTCAACATTGAAACATCCCACCGTTGCCGGGTCACTCTTTGAGTTATAAGCCCCGCTCTGCCAAAAAACGTACGGGTAGCTTAGCGACTGCGATTGCCATGTTTGCTGCCCAATACTAAAACCCATTGCTGACAGACTAACTGTCTTTTTAGGGTTGTTTAAATTATTGGGGTCACATATACAGTAACTTTCTCCAGTGGTAAAGCCTACCAGGTTAGCGCTTGCGTCATAATTAACTCGTAAAAGATCAGGTGAATTGTAGAGCGACGTTAATGAACTTGCGTCAATCGAAGCCCCAGGCTGATAAGCGAACTTACTTATTTGGTAACCATTATGCCTGACAGAAGCCCAGATATTCCCTGAGCCATCAATTCCGAACGAGGATCCGTGGCCCCCATTTTTAACCGTCATTTTAGAAACATACTTCATCGAACTATCCATCTGCTGATAGATTGTATCTTCTCCGGAACTATAGGAAATTAAATAGCCACCACCATACGGGATGCAATACTGGGAACCGACATATGGCGACTTACCAACTACATATTGTGCCATGAGTTGATGAGCCGACTCATTTATATCGAGTCCGGCGCCATTAGCTTGATCGTCGAGGCTATCTAGATAGTCGGTATTTGCCTGATCATACGCTGCTTTGACATTATTTAAAACGGAAAGCGTTGAATTATAGGCATTTTTAGCTATATCTGCCGTGGCTGCCATTAAATAAACCCTCCTTCTCTTTTAGCCATTAAGTTGCCAAAGATTGCCTGAACCTGTTCGTTGACCTGCTTGGAAATATCATTGGCAGTTTTAGTTCCAGCATTTTTATCATTAGCGTTAACCGTGATATTCATGTTCAAATTGACTGTAACGTTATTACCTTTACCAGAAGTAGGTTGATGCTTATCTGGCATGTTTTTGAGTGGATTATACTTTCTCAGGTTTTCCAGCAATGCTCGATGCATCTTCTTCTGCGATTCATTACTGAACACCGAATTAGATACTTTACTCCGAGCATCAATCGCCGAGGCAATTAAACCATCGGCACTCTTTCGCTTAGGGTTGATGGCGACTTCCGGTTCACCCTTCTTTTCGCCAAAGATGGCGGGAACACTTGACCAGCCACCATTAACATAACCATGACCGTTACCTAAGAATGATAAGTTTTTGCCATATTGCCCTTTGGCATAGTGCAATCCTGCCAGTAAGCTGTCATAGCCATTTGCCCAGTTACCGTGGCCTTTAAATTTATTGGCAGCAAAAGTCCCAGGTTTAACTTGCATTAATCCCATGGCACGGCCATCGTTCAATCCGTCAGTACCACCGATTGCTTTGGGATTGCCGCCACTTTCAGTTGAAATCTGTCTAAGGACCTTTGCGACCATTGCGGAAGATGTTGATAAATGATTAGCCGCTAATGCCTTAATAACATACTTTCGCCAACGGCCAACGCTTGCACCACTCGGATTTCCGAGCGCTCCACCGGCAGCCGAAGAATGCTTTAAGTGTTTACCAACCCATTTAAGTTGTGGTGCAATTTCTTTCGCAACTAGCTTTGATAATGCCGACGAAGCTTTGTGACTTTCTTTAGAAGATTTCTTAGCTTTGGTAGACTTCATCTTGGTGACATCAAACCAACCACTAGTTGAATCCGGGTTATTGGCAAATGGATTATGCTTTGATACCCCAATATGCACATGAGTTCCTGATGGACCCAATGCTGCAATCCTTTGACCAGCTTTAACATCATCACCAACACTGGCAAAAGTATGGGCTCCAGAATTATTCTTACCGTTAAATTCTTGGTAAATAACATAATATCCATCCGCGGATTTGGTAACCATATTTTGGCCAATTCCTTTTGGTCCACCCCAGTTAGTAGGAGCACCACCAGAACGAATTACCTTACCAGGATGAACCGCATGAACAATATGGGCACCAGAGAAATCATTGCCATCATGAATCGGTAGCCCACCAGAAACAGCACCACGATAGCCAAACCCAGACGTGTCATGAAAACCACTACCCGGACTATGCAACCACGTACCGCTTCCATATGATCCACCTGCTGAGCTTCGTGCATTATCCATTTGTTGCCAAACCTCAGTTGACCAAGGATTGCCATACTTAGTGGTTGATCGTTTACTTAAGCCTTTAATGGCATTCCCAAGAACGGTGTTCGATTTTGAAATTTGTGATGAAAATTCATTTGAAAAGGCTTTGTTTGGATGAGCATTATTTTTGCTGATAAGTTTATTAAGTGCGCTGTGAGATACGCCAGAACCTTTAGCAAAGTGCTGTATGCCCATTGATCGTCCTAATTCTTGGGTTTGTGATCCGTTAAGAACTCGGTCACGTTTCTTTAAGGGGATCATCCTATCATTCCCATGTGGAATTAATAGGGAATTGTTACGAATAATGGATTCTTGACGTGGACCGGACTTCGCATCATTCACAATTGCCAGTTGATCATTAGGAAGCTCTCCATTTGAACCTTTAGCATAATGAATGGCATTAATAACGGAACTATTACCACCAAACTGTCCAAGGACTTTATCAATCCCTTTAATACCACCATTTAACTGGTGAACAGTATTGGACATTGCTGAATGCGCGTAGTTATCCATCTTACCAAGTGCATGACCAAATCCGGTTGCAGTAGCTTTACCAGATGAGATAACTCCAGACCGCATTTGGTTAACTTGCTTCTGCACGCCTTTTTGCATGCCGTCATAGGTCGAAATTGCTTGGTTCTTTGATTGATTGGTGTAATGCTTCGTATCGCTATTGATGTTTCGCCACTTAGAAGCATTGCCCTTATCAAATTGTACAAGTTGCTTGTAGGAACCCTTTTGCAAGGCATCATAATCTGTAACAGTTTTCTTTTGCGTACTGTTCGTGATCTTTGAAGTTGCCTTATGGATATTAGACCATTTAGATTTACTACGCTTACTAAATTTGTCTAACTGCTTACTTGATCCATTTGATAAATCTTTGTAATCTTTTACAGTCTTCTTGCTTAACTTTTCTACGGATTTCAAAGAATTAGTTGAACCAAGCTTAGTATTCCCAACAGCATAACCAGGTAATACACGGCCATATGAACCATTGAGTACCTTTTTAGTATCTCGGTGATTAAGGATTCGCTCACCGTGCTTAACATGCGTGATTTCAGGACCATTAGCACCCAACAAACGCGCCTTACGACCGTTTACAGTGTATGCGAGCTCTGTGCCACCTTCGCCAACGAGGGCAGCATGTGAGTGCATTTCTGCGCCACTAGTTCCTAAAGCATGAGAGGCAAACACGTTTCCAGGAAGCTTATTAGCATCTTTACTAGCAGTTATTTTAGATTTAGATGGGTGCTTTTTGCCATTCTTCATCTGCGTGAGAAGCGAATTATCATGTTTAAGGCCATTAGTTAAATTACTTGCCATTGCCTTAGTTCCAAGATGACCAAGTTTGGTTAAACCACCCCAAAGATTACTCCACCAGTCACCAAAGCGGCCCCAAATGCCTTTAATTTTTCCGGTCCAGGTATTCATTTGTTTCAAATTACCTTTAACCATGGCTGAGGTCTTTTGAACGACTTTCTCATGCATAGTTTCAGCACTGTCAATGGTTCGATTACGGGTTTGACGGGCTGCTTTAACGGTATCATCACGCTCTTGACGTGCCTTTTTAACGTCTTGCTTATATTTACTTTCACTTATGGACTTTGTTACGTAACGTTCTTTGTCAAGTGCATCTTTAGTCGCTTTATATTTCTTGTCAGCAGCATTTTTAGCAGATTTGTAAGTTTTGTTTGCAGAACTTACAGTGGACTTCATTGTTTTGTATGATGATCTAATAATCGAACGAGCTTGTGATTGAGAAAGCTTAGTAGTACGGTCTTTTAGTCGACCATAGATAATCGTTTCTTTGTTCGAGTTATTAGTTAATAGTTTTGAGACAGAGCGATTAGTAGCTGAAATTGCCGCCTCACGACCCTTACCACCATTTCTTTCGCTCTGATTAATTCTACTAATTCCCTTAGAAGCGTTGTGGTAACGTTTATTCCAATAAGAGCTATCTTTTTTCTCCATTGAGGTAGCTTGCTTATTAGTGATGACGCCCTCTTTGAGTAACCATTGAACACGCTTGTTAGAAGAAGATTTCTCCGAACTTGTATATGACTTAAGCCCTTTACGCATGGAACCATAGACATTCTTATTGATCTTCGATCCGGTTCCTTTTGAAACGGTTGCCCAGTTAGCATTAGCCTTATCAAATGAAGATGTAAATGACTTTAATTCTTTATCTCCAAACTTATCTAAGCCCAGAGTAACTCTTCGATGATGAACTTTGTTATTAGAATTTTTACGGGCGTTCATAGCCTGTTGATAACCAAGACCATTAGCCGCTTGTGCTTCTGACCCTTGAAGACCCGCTCCGGACTCTCCGGGAACTGATTCTTTCCTTTTGGTCCCGTCAATGTTGCCGCCTCTGGCAAGATTTTTAATATATTTGCTTCCAGCAATATATTTAGCAACAGAACCACCAACAGACGATCCAATCATGGCAACCAATGGATTACCACCACTTAGTGCAAGACCCAGGCCAGCACCGACAGCATTACCGCCGGCTTGCCACATTTGACTACCGCCTTGTTTACTGTCAATACCATGCTTAAATGCACTAACGGCATGACCACCAATTTGAAGGCCAATGGTGGCATATGACATTCCCTTTAGGAGTTTGTCACTGCTTAACGCAGTTGCTGCATTACCTAAACGGGATGGTGCAAAGTGAGTTGATCCGGTTCGAATAGCTGATACTTTTTCTCCACGACGAATTCGCGATCCTACTAGAGGTGAAGCCCCGGCAGTGGAAAGCGCAGTGGAAAGCACCCTGGATGCGGTGGAAGCCTTGCGACCTCTACCAAATAGAAGGCTGCTTGATAACCCTAAAAGGCCCTTACCAACCTTGATACCGCCCCAAACACTCGCAAACGCTGCGGCATAACCGGCTGCTTTCTTAATTGGTGAAGGAAGCTTAATTAAAACACCAAGAAATTTATTAGCAATATTCAACACTTTTGTAAATGCAGGCAATACCGTTTTGGTAAATCCAAGCCCCATGACATTAAGATATTGTTTAAACTGTTGGATCTGGTTTTTCCAAGATGCCATATTTTTCTTAGCAAGAGTGGCAATATAGCCATTCTTACCGTATTTTTGAGCACGACTAACTTGTCCAGTTAATGATCTTAATTGTTTAGTATTATTGGCCAGGATTAAGCCTGATTCTTGCCCAGTTGTCCCAAAGAACATGTGAAAAACGTTAAATTTTTGAGCAGAGCTCATGCCTGCCGTGGCTTTCTTAAGAACGTCCATGTTATCAGCAAGCGTTTTAACTTGACCATTGGCTTTTTGAAAATCTGATGGCTTAAGCCCCAGGGCTGACATAACTTGTCCTTGTTGAGACTTAGCAGCCATATTAGGCGCGGCAAACGAATTCATAACCTTACGTAAACCAGTACCAGCAATGGAACCATCTTGTCCGTTATTTGAAAGAACACCGACGCCGGCGACGGTTCTGGCAAGCCCTTGATTAGAGTTATGGGCAGTTGCACCAACATATCTCAGCGAGTTTCCCATACCTTCGAAGTTTGTGGCAGTTAGATCTGATCCATATGCCATTTCGTTCAGAACTTTCTTGGTGTAGGCAGCCATCTTCCTCCTTGAATTACCAGCTTTAGTTTTATAGCCAAACTGTTCAAGCGTAGGAGCACCATAATTAACAACCGCATTATACGGATCTCCTGAAGCTCTGGCAGCCTGTAGGAAGTATTTGTGTGATGCTAATTCCTGATTACCGTTATATCCACGTCGGACAAGTTCTTCACCACCTCTTGCCATCGCTGTTGGTGAAACACCATACTGTAAGGCAAATCGATTATTTTCCTTCTGCATCAAAGCGGTTTCTTTTCGTGATTGACCTGAAGACTCGCCACCAGTTTTTAACAGGTTTCGAATGGTAATGTACTTATTCTGCAAATTCGTAGCTTCGTTTGCTGATTTAAGAAATGCGGCTCCAACTATCCCTGCTCCCATAGCAATTTGAGAACTAATATTCACAAAGTCATTGCCAGCATCGTACAGGTTTCTAAACGACTTTGTCGTTTTGCGACCACTTCTGCTTAGATTATCAAATGAGGTCTTACCTTTGGTGCCGAATCGTTGCACACGAGTGCTAGTGCTATCAACATCATTTTTAGTTTGTTTAAGGTTGGTTCTAAGCCTAAAGGTTTTTTCTTTAGGTAACCGATTGATTGAGTTTCTTGATTCTTTTGAAATGTCAGAAAAACCCCTGCTAATTTGCTTCGCGTATTCACGTGAGCTATTAGCAAGGGTTTTATAATGTTGATTAATTTTATCGGCGTCCATACTCAATCTATCCGACAATTTACTTGATTTAGAGATTAAGCTGTCGTACCTATTTGAAAACTTATTTAATCCTTGAATCGACATTCGATTTCCTAAGTGAGACATTTGATTATTGGCCTCACGACTGGTTCTAATTAATCGATTCATTTTCTCGTTGGCACGGTCGATTTCATCAACATTTTCTGACACAACTCGGAATCCAACTTTGGCACTTCTTGCGTACCCCATGTTAGAATCCTCCTCGCATTTGTGACTGTACTTCCATGCGCTTAGAAATCGCCCAATTGAAGACAGACAGTTCATCAGCATTCATATACTTAATTGGCCGAGGCAGTCCGCTTTCTAACCCATTATAGATATAAGCAGTCCAGCCAATTGATTGAGACGTTGATTTATTAATTAATGCCTCAAGATCCGTTTTACGAATAAAGTGATTAGTTAAGTTCTTGCACAAGAAACCGGTCAGCTTCTGAGCAAACCTTCATAACGCCAGAATGGTTTTCCCAGAATTTCCAACTCATTTTTTCCGGTTTTCCGCCAACAGTGGGCGTACCAATAAGCGGATTAAGTCCAAGATCATCATTACCGTTAATAAAGGCATCCCAGTAGGCATGACGACTAACATCTGCCAAATCAGTAAACTTAACGGCATTTTCTACGCCTGGAAAATTGAAGGGATATTTAATGTTTTGCTTGGTCTTTTTGTCCCAAAGGGTTACAGAGCCAACAATCATGCCATTTCGTTCAGTTCTAACCAGTTTTGGTTCCTTAACAGGTGTCTCGGTAGTCTTTTTAGTTGTTGACTTAGTTTTAACTTCTTCTGTCATTTCAAACATTCTCCTTTATTTATCAATTGAATATAAATTTGTTTTATGCAGTAATCGGGTCAACTTGCAATACAGAAGCCTTAAAGACTACAGAAACACTTGGATAATCAGCGTTCAAAGTCGTATCAACAGGACGGGTAATTCGGGCACTATCTGTATGGAAGTGAGCAAAGTTCGATGTTACTGATACAGGGACGCCAGTCAAATTGTTGGCCAAGTCAATGAGATGAGCATAATTGGCAGCATTAGGATCAACACTAAACGTAAACGTACCAGAATGATCATGGTTAATGGCTGATTTACCATTACCATTATTATCAACCGAATCAGTAACGTTATCGTTGTTCCAAGCAACAGCTACTTTATCGCCAGTGCCAAAGTCAGTAAATGGGAGGCCATCAATTTGAACTGACACTTCCCATGGGTCAAATGTGTGTTGTGTAAGTTTCATTTTCTACATCCTCCTATAAATCGATTTCGCCAGAGATATACGCATCGTCAATCGCATCGGCTGGATGGTACTTCCAGGACAACCCGCGGTAAATCCGTTGAGAAACATCCACGTCCTTCATGTCCTCACGAGGTAACGCGGTGACATCGTAGTCCGGCTTGCCATTTGCTTTTTCACCAACGCCACCATTCCGATAGAGTTGATCAAAGACGCTCTCAACGCCCGACTTAAGCAAGTTAATACCGGTGTTATCATAAGAAATTTTAGGATTTTTAACCATGATTTCAGTAAGCTTCTTGTTGCTATGCTTGATAATAAAATCACGTCCAAGAAGCATATCGATATAGTCGCCACTTAACGTCTTGCCATCACGCACAATTGGCATTCCTTGGGCATAGTAATAAGTATTAATATTGCCTTCGGTGTAAGGGGTTAATTGATCTTGTTGGAATGACAGTTGATCTTGTGGTAAGACACTTTCATCCAATCCCGATGTATTAGCGACATCGAAACTTCCAACAGGTAAAGAGCCAACGGCTCCAATCGTTCCAGATGAAAGAACATTAGCATGTGTATCGTCGGTATGGGTTTTAAAAGCAATTGTATTAACGTTTGATGCGTAGGCAGCCGTATCGGAAATATTATCCACATCCACGGCTAAGATACCGGTGTTCTGCGCCTCAATATAATTTGAAAGCGCCGGAATTTTACTTTTGTCGATTCCTACTGGAATCAAATACTCATCCCCGGAGTTATAGAATTTCTTAACTGCGGAAATTAGATTAGTTGAATCAGCCATAATATTTTTCCTCCTAAAAAGGAATTTTACGATTACTCGCAAAACTCCTCATGTTAGATATTCATTATTTAATTCACTACTTTTTTGCTGCTGAAGAAGCAGGTGCTACTGTGCAGTAAATCCATCATCCTCATGATACAGTTACATCACAAGTTGCTGTAAACCCACCATCCTCAGTTGTGGCAATAATCTGAGTGTGGCCGGCTTTAACATATGAAACCTTGCCAGATTTATCAACCGTCGCAATGCCTTCATCTTTAGATGAAAATGATACATTTTTATTAGTGGCAGTGGTAGGTGTAACTTTGGCCGTTAATTGTTCATTACCGCCGGTATGTCCTGAAATGGATGTTTTATCAAGGGTGACGCCGGTTACTGGGTTCAAATTAGCGATTACTGTAACTTCAGTAGTAGCGGTAATATCATCATTAACCCCAGTCTTAAAGGTAATAGTAGCGTGACCAGCAGACTTATAAACAATTGTGAAACTGCCATCTCCATTTGGTGAAACGGTCGCTACATCGGTATCACCTGACGTTGCCGTTACATTCTTTTCGGTGGCGGTTGCTGGCAAAAGAGTCGTTGTAACTTTACCAGTTTGACCGACGACGCCTGAGATTGAGGCATGATCAACCGTTAAACTAGTTGGCGATACATAGGTATTTTGGGCAACTGCTTTCACTACCAGAATTGCTTCCGGGGGGTTAGAGCCACCAAAAGCCGCCTTAGCATGCTTATAAACTAATGAGTCGGGATCAAAATCATCACCGACTTCTTTAAGATCGTTGTACTGAGTTTGAGTTGCTTCAGTTACATGGGAATCTTCAATCAAATACTTTGGAATTTGATCCCCAAGTTCCTTGACCTTTCGAACAGTCTTTACTGAAGTATGCACTGGGCCAAGTGGTTCATTTGTAATAGGCATTATAATTCCTCCTAATTCTTCGTAATCTTTTCATTGTTGCTATCGATGGCTTCAATAGTTGGCAGATCAGATTCAAAGTTACGCTCTAATCTAATCTGTAAGTCAAAACCATACTGCTGTTCTGAATTGTTAATCCCAATCACGCTTCTATCCTGCGGATCAAGAATGGCAACGATAATAATTCCGCGTTGCTTAACCTGATAATGAATTTCTGGATCACGTAAATTGGCTTGGAGATTATCCATTATATCAAGTGCCCTGGTTTCGGTTTCGGCATGAATAGTGATTGAGATATGGGTATCAACCGGTTCATGCATGGGATACATATGTTGAACCGGCATAACCAGACTGCCACGGGGATGCACAGTAATAAAAGGCAATGTTGGCTTCGTGCCAAGTGAATAGTCTTCAATTACATGTTTTTCATCAAGATTGGTCAAAGAACGGATCGTTTGTCGCATTGTTGCGATTGCTTCCGTCCAGTTGATGGTTCGCTTCATCGCTATTCACCTCTTGACTGTTAGACCGCAGATAGTAGATACAAGCATCAGACATGCCATAATAGGGATCCTTACCAACAACCTGTAAACATTCCCAGTTCTGATCATCATTGCCGGTTTTAATGGCAACGATCGTCCCAAACGGAACGTCCTGAAGTGAGTACCATTCATGGCTGCAATTAATGCTCTTACCGTCTCCAGTTAGGATAATTTGATTAGCATTAGCATTCGGACTAACTGGAGCGATTGGCTCACTGACGTCAATATAAGGCTGCTCACGGAAATTAGTTCGTAAAAAGTCGCCGGTTAAGGTTATTCCGCCGTCTTGATACGACGTATTCCGATAGATTCGAATTGGAATGCCGTAACGCTTAATCAAATTTCTTTTTATAAACTTCAAATTTCTATCACCTTACATCCGATTGATTTGTGCAATGCACCCGTATCAACAAGCGGATCGTCTTTACCCTTATTCTCGATGGTTATTGACGCGTTATGCGGCGTAACTTTAAGCTTGATTTCATCTTTGATCCGTTGTTGAATTAATCGACCCACATCTTCATACAGTTCATAAGCCGTTAATTCACTATTCATGATGCGACTAAGGTCACGTTCAACAAGCTCATTGATGCGAAACATCCCTAAGTCAATGCCATCTCTAAGAAATGAGCGTTCAGGGATTTTAACGTGCTTAAGCTTATAGAAGCTCCCATCTTTCATCGGAATGACCAAATATGGACCGTTCTTAGGATAAATCTCAGCACCAAATTCATTGACAGTAGCAATCATCTGTAAAAAGGCCAGTGACTTATTGCCAACTGGGATCATGACACCAACTTCCACGCGGTAATGATTGAGGGCTCTCAGTTCCTCTTTAATTTTGGGGAAATTATTGTCATCAGAAAATAGTTCAGCCAAGTTTAATTCGCCACCTTGAATGTCCATATCGGCTCAGTAGGTCATTTAGCAACTCTTCCCAATGATTAGTCGCATTACCATTGTATTGGGTGTGTAAGTCCTTAAAATTATCCACCAGGATACCTTTGCCAAGGTCAGAATTGATCCAAATCAGTGATAGAATCTTCATTTCCATGGCTTGGTTCCAAACAAACTGATCAGTAGGAATGTTTAGTGGTTTAAGCAGGCCATAAGCAATTTTAAGTAAATCATTTAATGCATCATCGCTTACATCAACATCTGACAGCCTTTTAACACTGGCAATGACCTCACTTTGGTCAAATGGATAGTCCATATGATCACCTTCTACTTCGACCCTTTAAAGATAATGATATCTTTACCAGGAGTGAGATCGGATTGTGGATAGATCCGATTCAAGTTGGCTAATTTACGAGTTGTCGTATTGTTGGCGGTTGCGATTGCCCACAGCTCATCGCCTGGCTGTACGGTATAGCAAACATTGCCATTTTTAGAAAAATTCTTGGATGTATCAATTTGATCTGGGAACATAAGCTTTCCTCCTTATTTCAAATCATAGTGTGCTGAGTTACTGGTTACGGTTGGTTTTTCAGCTTCCTGCGGCAAATTATTTACCCGCCAAAACATCAAGAATAAAGACTTGTTTGGCCACCGTAATTGTGGGCACAAACTTTTCATCAACAATTGTTTTAACCGTTACTGGATCATCACTGGCTTTGGTTAACAAGGAAACCCCTGTGTCGAATAGAGCAACGCTTCCCATTCCAGCAGTACCAGATAAATTTTCTTCAGGCGTTTCAACAAAATTCATCTGGCCAACCGGTGCGTTGGCACTTCCTGGAAGAAAAATAATTTTACCATCAGGAATGAACTTCTCGAACTTTCCATTGTTGTTCCAGCCTTTATCATAAACAACGACTGACATCCCCAGGACTGCCGAGAACCATTGAACAACCATTGGCTGAGTAAGAATATTACCTTGTGGTGATACAGAACCCGTAAAAATAGTATTATGGAGTGCCTCGTTATGCATCAGTGTGTACATCGTTGCCGAGTTCATCAGCGCACGATTTAAAGCTGTTCCTGACTTCTGTGCCGCGGTATCCTTCACAGACTGAACATCATCATAAGGATTAGATGCAGCATCAGTCCACTTCTTGGATGCATTAGCTTTTTGGTATGATTCATATCCGTAATCTGCCACTAGGTTCCCAATAGTTAATTTACCGTTCAAGAGTGCCTGAATTGCGTAATATTCGCGTGTAAAGCGAGCTCGAATAAGCAAATTAGCTTGATCATCATACAGCTTCTTGGTAATGGTCAAAATAAGGTTCTGATCGTTAGAACCTAACGCGTTGTTTAAATCTTTGAAATCAGTTTCGTTAAGATTTAATGAGTTCTTAAATTTGTAAGTCGGCAGTGTGCCCGTGGAAAGTGAACCACGTTCAACTGGCAAAGCTGCTGAATCTTCTTTGGTATAATCTAACGGTGCTGGATAAATATCCTGACCATTAAGCAGCTTAACATTGTCAGCTTTTTGCTTAGTTGGTGTAAATAGAGCTTCCATGAGATAGGGAGCTGTATATTCTGGATTGCTATTCCAATATCCTTGTAAATAGTTTGCTTGAAGCAAATCAAATGGTGTTGTCACGATATCACATCTCCTTATCGATTAATTAAATTAATACCTGGTGTTTTACCAGCAACTGCCTGCAAAGCAGTTACAACCGTACTATCAAGCCGATTTTGACGCAGATAAACATTATCAAACCAAATCGTTACGTCAGCATCGCCAGCAGTAACATCAGTATCAGCAGCGATTACGCCAGCAAATACTTGACCACCCCCACCAGTAAACTTAGAAAGTTTAGTCGTGCCTTTGGATTGATCGGCACTCAACCAGTCGGACTTTGCACCAACTGGCGTACCTTGTAGGAGAACCTTTTTGCCACTAGGATTAGCGCTAACGGTTGAACTATCAATTGTCCCCGGTAAGCCAACAGTTAAGTCGGGTCTTACTCGAGGATCAGAATTAGCAAAATATTGTTGTACCATCCTGTTTCACCTCATTTATTATTTTTGGTCAAAAAACTTACCCTTAAATCGGTTAGGGTCTCCAAGGGTATTTTTGGCAACAATCTCACCAAAGCTCGGAGCTTCAGTAGTTTGTTGCTGATTGCTTTGTGGAATATTGTGATTCTTAAACATGTCCTGCTTCGTCTTTTTAACGACGCGATTAAGTAAATCCTTGAAGTTGTCAACATTGTGTTTAGTCGCTTCTGGATCATCACTAATAAGTGTCTCAACATCGTCATTGGTAAATTGATACCCGGTATCTTTAAGCTGGTTAAGCACTTCACTGCGCATATCTGATCGATTCTTTTCAGCTTTAAGCTGCTTGTTTTCTTCAAGGATTTCCTTGATTTGTGCCTGCTGCTTTTCTTCGTCGGTCATTTGTGCGTATTTTTCAGCGTTACTCTTACCAGCTTTTTTGCCTTCTTCAATACCTTTTTTGCGGGCACGAAATTCACGATCTTTGAGCAATTTATCAACTTCGGTTTGCGTAAACGTCTTGTCATTGCTACTGTTATTGCCATTATTATCATCAGTATTGTCTTTTGACGATGTGTCATCATTATCAGTTTGATCACTATTACTATTAGTATTTTGATTGTTTTGATTCTGATTGGCATTATTGGTGACAGTGTCGACAAGATTCTTAATAAAGTCTTGAGATGGTTGGCCGTTTTGATTACCAGAGTTTGTTGCGGTGTTGTTGTTGGCATTCTGGCCACCTTCGCCACTTTCTACACCTTGTGCACCAGGTTGGGATTGGCTACCTTCTTGGCCGGCGTCAGCAAAATACTGCAAATTCATGTTTAATTTATCTGATTCCATGTGTTGCCTCCGTTTATAGCCTGTCGGCTGTTAATTCCTTGCGCAGTTTAATGTCTTAAGCATGTTTGGGACAAAATAAAAAGCAATGAAATTTTTACTCATTGCTCATCATCACTTGTTTGATTTTTATTTGAATGGTCAGCTGCTACTATGGCACCAGCAACGCCTAATAATGGAACTAACGAAACGTGTGCTATTTTGGTGCAACGACAATTAGGATGTGAATCATCAGGAATGCTCGGAGAGCTAGCATCATTAACAGCATACGGGCCATCATCAGCGATCCCCTCGCATTTATCACACGCCCCTGGCTGAGTTACCCAATCGAAGTAAGCAATTCCTTGCGACCTAAATACCTGCGTTGTCGCTCTGTCTAAAACGCGCGCTCGTTCGGTAACAATCATGCGTCTGATATAAGCATCATTAGTTTCAAATAAGCCAGTTATCGTCTGTGGTTTAGCCGTACGAATACTCGGAAATAACTGGTTGACATCTGCTTGTTTTAATCCAGCTCGCAATGATTTAGCCACTAATGATTGGACGTTGTTAACGAGGTTATCGTTGTAGAGCCAGATATTGTCGCTCCATTGATTGCCATTAATTGTTGTACTGATGATCTTTTCGGAATTATGCAAGATCTCTCGCTTAGTAATGTTGGCTTCTTTCACGACATCCGCCCCAGCCTTTTTAGCTAAACGATCGTTATTGAATTGACGACTAACGTCCCGTTTAAAATCACTGTTTAACGTTCGACCAAGTAATTTAATCGTAGCGATGGTAGCACCGGCAATGCTGAACCCAATTAAAGAATTCAAAGTATGATACCGATCAATTGGTGCATTCCTGCTATATTCTTTAAATCGGTTTTGAGATTGGGAATCATCATCCTTAAGCGTCGCCCTTTGAAAATGAAGCAGACGACGTCTATCAGGATCGGAATCCCGTTTTAACAGCTCAACGTATTTTAATAGACCTGCTACTCCGTATTCAGCAATGAAGAAATTAAGATGATCCTCAATTTCTTGTAATGCCACTTGATAGGCATCATGAACTCGACCATATAATTCTTCATCACTCTTAAGTAGTTTGGCAATATACTTCTTCTCTTGAGCTTCACTAATAGGCTTCATTAATCATCACCTTTAGTCTGTGAAGTATCATTCTGACTGTTATTACTATCAGCGTATGGGTCAGGCGTGCGTGCCTTCGCTTCTTGTGCCAGCTGATCTTGTTCAGCGGCAATTTTCTGCATTTCTTTTTTAGCATCGGGAACATTTGAAAGAGAAGCAATCGCCGTTTCTTGAGAAGTCGTTGATTGTAACTCATTTGCTGTCTGTGCTTCGGCTAACAAGTTGTGCGGGATTGTAAAGTTAAAGGTGTACTCTAAGTTATCAACATCATCGACATTGATCCCCTGTGCCTGTAAAGCACACGCCCATATTTGAGTGAGCGCCTTTTTCATCTTGGTTTCTTTGTTCAGTGCTTTGATCTTCATCGAATGAATCTTAAAATCAAGTGCTTGTGCGGCTGAGGTACTGAAATCGATATTATCGAGGTTGGGAATCTGAGCAACTTGATAGATAAAGTCCGTATCGTGTTGAATCTGATTCTCCTGTAGTTGGTCACCAGATGGCTTCTCCATAAACTCAGCATCCGGCGTTGGTAAAGCCTTAGACTCATCAGATTCAGCCCAGGCTTTATCCAAATATAGGTTAAGGACTCTTGACTGCTTAATTTCTTTAAGTTGATCATCGTCAAGTTCAGAATTAATAACTTTCAAGATGCTAGCCGCAAACGAATCAGAGTTATTAGATTTAGCACTAACAGCACTATCCAAGTCATCAACCAAACTAACAGAATCGTCGAAAACCCCGATTCGCTCTTCATTGTCCATGATTTCGGCAATTGGCAGTTGACTGAAGGGATGTCCCAAATTATCATCTACCCCAGTGTCTGGATCGGGATTTTCATCAAACACTAAAGAGGCATCGCTGGTAGCAGAGTTACTAAACGGCACCGTATCATCAATTTCAATTAGCTGTCCATGTAACGATTCGTTGCCCTTGCTATCCGGATAGTAACTGTAGGTTACCCCAAATAAGGGTTTATTTTGAATCGTATTGTCATAGACAATAAACGTATTTAAGGGATCTAGAAAAGTGATATGGGGATAGGCTTTCGCATCAGTATAGAGATACAAATAAGCGCGTCCATAAACGCTTGACCATTTGGACGCTTCTGTAAAGACATCATCCAAGACTTGATGCTTAGTCATTGCCGTGATCAGATCGTTAACTTTGTTGCTCTCCGCGGTTTCTTCATCAGATGGATCCTGATAAGCAATATCAATTGGCGTACCGATAAAATACCCGTTGAACGAGTCAACGAGTTTTTTAGGCATATTCACTATGCACCGATTATCGGGATCTCCATGAGGCGTTGGTTTACGATTAAGAATGTTGATATGTCGGCCTTTGTAATATTGGCGCTTCATAACGTAGGTTGGCATCAGCTTTGTTCGATGCAAATTAATCATGTTAAATAAATCATTGGGATTGTCTTTAATTTTTTGACTAGCGGAATAATGAAAAACATCGTTATCGTCTAGATAAGCACTACCAGACAAATTAACGGTGTTATCATTTGTCCATCCCATTTTCGAGGCATCCCGCCCGGAAATAAACGTATCTTGAATATTAGGATATTCTTTTTGTAAAATTTCACTAATTTTCATTCATTAAATACCTCGCTTAAACAATTTAACTTTGGCATTGATATGCGGATCAATCTTCAATCCCAACTTGCGAGCATTATCAATCGCAAAATACTTAAACGCATCACAAGTATGATCGTTTTCCTTAACTACTTTCGGATCATCACTGTGAACGGTCTTTTCGTCCCATTGATATTGCTCATGTTGCTTAACAAATATCTGATTTTCAGGCGTATCAAGATAGTACACACGGCCTTGAGCCAATAGGGATGATACATAATCGATCATGGTTGCTTCATCACTCTTAGCGACCCCATGCCAAACTTCGTTATATTCTTTAACAAATTCGTTTCGTAAAGCTCCTTCGGCAGAGTCAATCGTCCGTTTACCAATTGGTACTTGGTAGTTCATCGAATCTTCAAAACTCTTAATTTCAGGCACCAGGTCACTTGGTGCCTTTTTTCGAGATTGGTGTTCCGGACTGTAATAGTAGGTGTGCAGCAAAATAACCCTACCTTCGGCGGTAACGCCAATTGCCAGGCAAGTAGTTGCTGAATTAATGTGCCCAGCATCGATTGAAAAGTAAAGATTGACCAATGGGTCGTCATCAAACAATTTAGTTAGGGGATGGAACAAGTTCATATTGTAAACATTGGTTCCCAGGCCAATTATCTTCCCAAGATATAGCCACTTGTAATACTCGGGGTCATTCTTTTTATACGTTTCAATCAAGGCCAGTTGCTGTTCCTGGGTGATCCCGAGCTGATCGTCTAGATACGTTGAAGTGTCCACATAGCATTGTGGGTTCTGTTCCTGGATAGCAATCCATTCATTAATCCAGTCATAGGGATTACGTGGCGGATTGTAACTGTAAAACACCTTCACCTGATTAACCCAGGGAGATTTTTGCCGAATAAACGTTGGATTGGTCTGGTCAAACACTTCTGCACTCTTAAAGTTGGCTGCTTCTTCGTACCACAGAGCAATAACATTTTGGATCGTGTTTGATTTCAGTTTCTCAGGCTTGTCACCGCCGTAAAAATAGAACGCACTACCCGATGAAATATGGGTAATACGCATAGGTGAAACCGAATATTTAAATTCATCCGTCATGTGCAGCATGTCAATCGCCCAACAAATCTGACCATATACAGAGTCACGCAAGTTAACCGTGTTTTCCCGAATACAGACAACATTCACTTTATGGCCTAGCTGAGCCTGCTTCTTTAGCATAGTCAAGAGTTTTAAACTAATAGTCGATGATTTAAAAGAGCCACGGCCGCCCTTAGCGATGATGTAAGAACGCTTGGTAGACCACATCTTCTTAAAATGCGGATTAACAAGCTGAGATATTTTAATCATTTGCTTAGTCTTCACCGTCATTATCCGTATCCTCCAAATCATCAACCACTATCGTACTGTCATCATGTTGGTTAACCTTCTGAATTTCCTTAGCTTTCGTTTCAGCAATCTCCGCATCGGCAACAGCCCGTCGAACTTGTGCTTTGAGTAAATCATCGCTATCCGGATAACGCTTTAGGATTTCCTTAGCTGCGGCAATTCGCGTTTTTAAATCTGCTTCTTTTTCAATGGTGTCTACATCGAACTGTGTGGGCACGACAACCGTTTCTTTTTCTTCCCCTCTTGCTATCCGAGTAAGTAGTTGCAACGCCTCCTGGGCGTCCATAATCTTATGTGATTCAATCTCAGCCATGAGTCGATTGATGTATGTTTTTATATGGGGTTTTTTAAGGTTTTCTGACCCCGTTTCCGCCGCAGTCTTTTTTGAATAGCCTGCATTAAGCGCCGCTTTAGTAGCATTGCCAAGCTTTACATACTCTTCAGCAAAAGCCTTTTGTTTAGGCCGCAATTTCATCACATATCACCACACCTCCGGATTAATTAATTTAGCTAAGCTATTTATTAAACGATTTGCAAAAGCCGATTCCTAAATAAAGTGATTCAAAAAATATCCAAATCGGATTGTAACCTTGCATATATGATTGAGATTTATAGATAAACCACAAATACCTTTTAATAGTTTTCATATCACCACACCCTTGCATTCTATGAATTAAAGGTCAACACAATTATTCACCACGGTATGGCGGTGTGATATTGCTACCAAAGGTCTCTGTTAGCGCGAAGAAGTATCGATAATCTTCATTGACATTGTCATATTGACTAATTGTATCTAGTGACTTGGCCATAATCTCAGCAGCCTGCTGAATTCCTTTGTCAATCGTGCCGTTATCTAGCTTCTTTTGAACAGCGCTTGTGTCCAGTACGGCATCTCTCAATGCCTTATTTATCTCCGTACTAAATTCGTCTTGAATCATGCTGACGATTGCCGATTTATTAAACCTTTGATCACCTGAATTGAACATTTTTGTCATTTTAATTCTTCCCAGTTGAACCGAAACCGTCACTACCACGGTCACTGTCATTTAGTTTGTCGCATTCAATAGATTGTACTGAGACATCACGCCGAATAACCAACTGGCAAACCTTATCGCCTTTGTTAATTTGATTAGGCCGATTAGATAAGTTAACGAAAATCGCCATGATTTCACCACGATAGCCAGGGTCAACCGTTCCGAGAATGCACTTTAATGGTGTCCTAAGACTCATCCCTGACCTTGGTCTAACTTCAGCTGAATACCCTTTGGTTAACTGAATTGAAATCCCCAAAGAAATTCTTTTCGTTTCGAATGGTGCAAAATAAACAGTTTGATCAGCATATAAATCAAAGCCGGTATCATCTGGATGTGCCTGATGTGGTGCCATGGCAGATGAAGTCATTCTTTTATATTTAAGAAATACCCTAGGCACGTTGTCTCATCCTTTCCTGCTTATGTCTCATATCCTCTGTTAACCGTTCGCTAAATGATGTCTGCAATAATGAACTGATATGATTGATATCTTCTGAACTATACATAACGTCACTGACAAAATGAGCCCCAGAACTAAATATCATTAGAAGTTCAATTCCATCAATATAATATCTGGCAACTCCATTAATGAGTTTTCCTTGTGCATAAATATATTTCATCTTAATGTCATTGCTGGGAGACTCTTGCTTAAAATAATCCCTTAGCTCGTCATATCTCATTTTGACTTCACCTCTATAATTGTCGGACAGCTATTTTACAAAGTTATCTGAGCCATAAGGCGCTGGAATATCACTCCAGGCTTCTCTGAGCATCACGTAAAGCATAAAATCATAGTTACTGCCAATCAGTGGTACGTTAGCAAATTCGTCATAAGCTTTGGTCATGATTTCAGCATGATTGTGGATAGCCTTTTCAATATCACCATCTTTAAGCTCTTGTGAGACCGCAGAATTGTTTACCTTATCACTCATGATCATTTTTGATGCCTCCGGTTTTAGTTTAGCCAACTCATCGACAATCTTTTGATATTCAGCATTATTTTTATTAAGCATATTGATCTCCTATTCTCATTGGATATTGTTAACTTTATTTTTGATTTTAAGTTCGTTCAAGCGCCGAGCCTGCAAAGCTTTTCGTTTGCGATTCTTAATTTTGGACTTCTTATGACTTTTCGTATGTTTATTGTGCTTGCTCATAAATGAATCACCTCAATAATTTCTATTTTTAAACTGCTATATTTCCAAAAAATACTTTGCTGTGAGATAATAAAGCAAATGTTGTGGTTTGTTTGTGTGCCATTTTTTAAGGAGGTATCTGCAATGACAATATTAAATAATGATAAAATTCATCGTTTGCTTAATGAAAGTGGATTAGGAAACGTTAGTCCAGAAACAGCTGAAGCAGTTGAATCGATTTTAGGAGAACTAGATCGAAAAAATGTTTTAAGGACAAATAATAGTAAGAATTATTTTATTGATCGTTCCACCCTTGAAACCACATCTTTTCTAAGAGCATTGGTTGAACAAAATTGGCTAATAATTGCACAAAACGAGAAGATTATCAAAGCGTTAAATGCTTCTAAGTAGGAATTAAGCCAATAGGGTGAAATAACTTTCTAAAATGATATTAATGATTTAAAGTCAAAATCAGATAAGCAATTCATCACTTTTAAGCAGGTCGTCTAATCAGGCTTGACTGTTTTTTTGTGCAAATTAAAAGCGCCCTCTTTGCGAAGACGCTTCTTTAAGTCTCTATCCAGTTGTTTGTCAATCCGATATTCCTCTTTGGAAACGTAGCCGTAGCTAGTTTGTTTCATTGGTGTATACGGATGCTTGAGACCACTCATCAGTACCACCAGCCCCTATAACGGCCATATTCAGCAATCCCGGCTGGTAGCAGCATGACCATGATTAAAATAATTAACGTGGCCACATTGCCACCTCCTTCATAGTACCAGTTGTAAGCGTTCCCGTTTTTGGTATAATAGTAATTGGGGGGGGAGAGATAAAGCCCCAACTGCAGGCGACTTAAATGCCTGCAGCTTTTTTATACTAAAAAAGCCCACGTTTTCCGCCGCAGGCATCATGTAACTCACTACAGTTCAAGTTCTAGACAACATAACATACAAGTTTTTGTTTTTGCGTGAGCTGCATGTTCGTTGACTGGACGGGTACTACTCATTAATTTTTAGGAAGAATTTACTTTGATACAAGTCCAATCAACAACGTGGCTGGCAGGGAATCGAACCCTGCAACGGCTGTTTCATACCGTCCCTTTCCGCATATTTACGTATTCAGCCACACATTTCATATTGAGGGAATGGAACTTTCTTACAAATTCCACAATACCAATATAACCCCCGGAATTGCATTTTTTCGGCAGAACATCGGCAGATTGTCGGCAGAAAGTCGGCAGATTATCGGCGAACTTTTTTTGCTCGCAATTTATCCCGGGGACAAACTATCGCAAACACCCATAAAGCTTGTTTCTGATAATCGTTATATGTACGCTCAGGCAGATAGTTTAAATCATACTTCTCTGCTAAGCGTTCACAGCACTTTTTTACGGTGTAATGATTAATGAATCGGTACTCCAATAGGTCGGCTAAGAAGGCATTCTGGTCATCAATCGAGCTCATGAGTTGAATAGTCTTCAAACGTAGCTCACATTCCATCTTAGCGGTGGCTTGTTTAATCATCTTATCTTCTTGTCGGGTATGTCTTGGGTCTGACTGCGCCTTTGGCATGCCATCCATTATCGGCGACTGCAAGGAGAAACTGAATCTCGCCGCTTCAAGTTGCCAATCCTGATACTCACACAAAAATTGTTTAGCATTTTTAATTGTTTGCTTTCTATCCAATAAGCCAAAGACACTGTCCATCTCCGCAACTCCTTTATTGTCACCTTAGTTGATGTTATAATTAATCTGTCATTAACTAACATTATTTAAGCTGCCGGAGACGGGAGCTTTTTTATTTGCTTGGAATTAGTTCAAGCAATTGCCCCTTTAAACGAGTACCTGTATAGTCAATTCCTTTCTTATCCAAATATTCCTTAATTTCAGGGACAGTACTGTAGGCATCCGGAATCTCTGGATCTTTACTATGAGCAAACATCTTAGAATATTCATCAGAAGTGTCAGAACTACGGCGATCATGAAACTCGCGGTCAGCAACGTAGTAAAATCCTTTTTCGTTTGGCTCGCCACGATTTGCGGTTGCATAACGTAAAAATAATTTTTTGGCACATTTGGGGCACTTGATAAAGTGGAAACCAAACGGCACAGTATCACTTGTACGAGTACTGGTATATCCACAGAAAGGGCACTTGATCTCAGTGTTAACTTGTTTGCCATAGTCGGGTATATCTGGTGTAGATGTCTCAGATAAATCGGCTTGTTTAGAATCACCGTCATCTTCAACGTTCAATTCATCATCATTACCTGTTACCAACTGATGCAGTTTGAAAATTTCTTTGAATGTTAATTCACGATCAGCTTCCAAAGACACTTTCAACCCTTTAAAGCTCATGCTAGCTGTCATTGTATTCATTTCATTTTTCCTCCAAATCTTCAATTCGTCCCATTACATAACTGATTACCATCATCAAAGTAGCAACAGCGTAAAACATATAAAAGTCTGCTGATTCTAAATTCCATTTATTCACATAGCCCAGCCAACATTGACTGGCATAAATGATTACCCAAACTGCTAAGCTTCTAATCAGAGCCATTATCTGCCTCCACATCCTGAAATGCCTTAACAACGTAATCAGTAAACTCTTTGCGATTTTTCAAAATATTTTTAGACATATCAGTTAAGCTACATAAGTCTTCATGCATTGAAATTTCGTCTAGATCTGACAGAAAATAGCTTGCAATAAAATTAGCCGAATTAAACCCATTCATATAGTCTGGTAATAAGACATCTTCTACATAATCTTTAGTTTCTTGCAGTAACATTGAGATTCCCCTTTCATTTTCCATGAACAAATGGTTTATCAATGTGTTCAAGCTCATAAAGGGCTACTTTTAATCCCGGTGAATACTCACCATTTCCACTATCATCTTCACTTAGCATCGTCAATAAACGGGCTTTCAATTCTTTCATGTCATCATTCATTTATTTGCCTCCTCAATTTCCATTTGTTCAGCAATTGCTCTGATCACCGGAACTGTTACCGAGTTCCCAGCCTGCTTGTATAACTGACTATCACTTACGCCAGTATTTTTGGCACGATCGAACGCCCAATCAGGGAAGCCTTGCAGTCGCCAGCACTCTCGTGGTGTAAGTTTTCGGATTCTCAAATCATTCGTTAAAATACCATGCCTATCTTGTCCAGTTAGTGTAAATTCAGGCTCACCATTGGTTTTAAATCGACGACCATTTTGTCGCTTTTTAATTCTGTCTGGGGTTAGAACTGGAATCGCAATTTTGGGTTCCCGACCGCCACCCTGCATTGTGCTTAATGTTGGGCTTAATCCATCAGTCCCATAAACTCGTCCGATCTGCGGATTACCACCAAAAGATTTTGAAGTACTGATATTACCTATTTGATGGACTTTATTCGATTCACCTTCAACAACGTACGATCCGTTTCCCTGGGCTTCTGAATATCGTGTTGTAAGGGTATTAGTTGATGGTCTGTTTGCTTCAGAAGCTTCTTCACAATTTTGGCAGATAGGAAATACTTTTCGGGTACGTCTTCCTCTAAGATGCCCGATAATGAAGAGACGTTCCCTGTGCTGAGGGACGACTTCGGCGCTGTCGAGAACTGACCATTCCAAGTCATACCCGATTTCATCCAGCTCAATTTGAAGTTTGAGGAAGTCAAACCCTCTGTTAATACTAAGTAAGTTTTTAACGTTCTCAATGAGTAAATAACTGGGTCGACTTTCTTTCGGTGTGTCTCTAATAAGTTGCGTAACTGTAAAAAATAGGGAACTACGTTTTCCATTGGTGATTCCTTGCTGCTTTCCGGCCACTGAGATATCTTGGCACGGAAATCCGAAGCACCAGCAGTCGGCTCGAGGAACTTCATCAAATCTAACTGATCGTATATCATGGGCGTTCCACTCCCCCTTAATTTCAAAAATCGCTTGATAGCTTTGCCTGGCAAATTTGTCCCACTCAACCCAGCCAGCACATTCATGACCGGCTTGCTCCATTCCCAAACGGAAGCCACCAATTCCAGAGAACAAATCTAGGAATTTCATGCTCCTATCACCTACTAGTTATTTTTGTTTTCTTCCATTTCTCTATCTATAATGTCATCGATTTCATGCTTAAACTGGTCGATGATTTTGGTGTGACCTACTACTTTAAAATCATTCCCATCAATGTAAAAAGTTGTTTTTTCAAACTTCATTCCACTGGGGCTAAGATAAAATCCGCTAATCGTGTTTCTACCTTTTGAAGTAAATACGAAATATTTTTGATAGTTTCGATTGCCATCATAGACTGATGATGTCCATGGATTAGAAACAATGTCTCCCTTATGATACTTAGTTTGTTTGCTCATTTATCTATCTCCTGAATTTTCCACAAATATATTGCTTGTCGTTGCTTCAATGCATCCCTTAGCATCCATTT
>NZ_JAUCAP010000001.1:0-83338 GCF_030361045.1 Lentilactobacillus sp. TOM.63 | reverse complement strand
GCCGCTGTTTGTGCAAGAAAGTTGCCCTGACATTCTTTACAGTGAAAATAACGGCGTTTTAAGGATAAGATGACGGTACTGCTCAGAACCTTTGAGAATCTGATAGTGGTATTGCGCCAGCCGTTGTTAATAATCTTTTGCGCGTTGATAATCCCGCACCTGGGACAAGCCTTCGGCGTGTAATCCAAGTGGCCCGTTAAGCGAATAACCCCATCCTTATCAGTTTCGCCGTCATCGATTTTTAGGTTCCCGTCATCTATTCCTAGTAATAATTTTGTAGTATCATTGCACATAGGGCATTTCCTTCTTTCTGAAAAATCTTCGTGGTGGTTGACTTGGATGAACGGACAGGAAATGTCCGTTTTTTTATTCTAACGAGAAACAAAAAATCTGTCATCAGTAATAGATAAAATCTATTACCAACAACAGATATTGTAGAACCTTTTTAGTTTGCAATTATGATGAATTAAAGCACTTTTTTCTCGGTATACTTCTGTTCCAAATTATTGAAGTCATAGTCCTTCAAGCCTTGGATATCATCCTTGCCATTGAAGAAGGCCGTGTAACTCCTTGCCAGCATTAAGTTGAGTTGACTGTTTTCGCCAAATTGAACCATAATGACGGGGATGTTGGCTTCATGGGCTGAACCCATTTCAAAGACGGTTCCGGAATCTGGCTCGGTTAAACCGTCTTCGAGTTGATAATCCAGAATTGCAACAACGACATCTGCTTTGTGAACCTGGCGCATATCGGAAGCAAAGACGGCGTCCTGCCACTTAAAGCTACCAAATGGTTCTTGTTCAAATTGATGTTCCTGCGGATTGAAGATTGCACCATTATCAATCGTAGGGTTTTGTTTCAATAACGTAATCACTTGATCGATCCGATCTTTTTGACCATCGCTAAAAAACGGTGAAGCGAGATATACTTTGTTTTTATAGGCTGCCATGAGTAAATCCTCCTTATGTTTATCATTATTGTACACGAAATCCGAACAAAATTGTCATTAATATCGATATTTTTCCTGTTTTGGGGGCAACTAATGTCCCAAGTTAATCAATTTGCGGTATCATCAAAGCGATGTAGATGTGCTTCAATTCGATTTAGTTTACAATACGGATAGAATAGGATTTTGGAGAGGACCTTGTCATGATTATTCATACTCACGGGCTTTCCGGCCCCCAATTAGATGAAGTCACCAACATCTGGCTAACGGCTAACTTGGAAGCCCACTGGTTTATTAACGGCAATTATTGGCGCAATTACTATGCGGAGGTCAAACCGCAAATTGGTGATTCGGAGCTCTTTTTGTATGAGGAAGCGAATGTCATCCAAGGTTTCCTGGGCATCGAGGACAATTATATCGCCGGCCTATTTGTTGATAAACGCTACCGTGGTCAGGGAATTGGTCGAGAGCTCATCGCTGCTGCCAAACGCACGCGCGATGAGCTGACCTTATCTGTTTACGAGAAGAATCAAGCTGCGTATCAGTTTTATCTCAAGCAGGGGTTTATTGAGACATCTCGGGGAATTGACCCGGTTACTAATGAAAGGGCGATCAATATGGCGTGGCGGGATTCAGCTTCAAAGAGGAGGGGATCGTAAATGAGTTCCAGCAAAGTTCAACCCCGATTAGGGAATACTGGTTTTATTATTTTTTTAGCCTTATTAAGTGCTTTTGTGCCATTATCGACGGATCTTTATTTACCAGCCCTTCCTGAAATGACCCACTTTTTCAATGTTCCAGAAATCACGATGAACCTGACCCTCATTCTGTTCTTTATTTTTTACAGTATCGCAACTTTATTCTGGGGACCATTGAGTGATCGGTATGGCCGCCGACCAATTTTATTAATCGGCTTGGTAGGCTACCTAATTGCCAGCATTTTGTGTGGGATTGCCACCAGTGCCACTCAAATCATTCTGTTTCGAATTCTTCAAGCCTGTGGTGGTGGTGTGGCAACCACGGTGGCAACTGCGGTGATCAAGGATGTCTATGTGGGTAGAAAACAAGAAACAACGTTGGCAATTGTTCAGTCAATGGTGGTGATTTCACCTGCGATCGCGCCAGTAGTTGGGTCACTGTTATTGACGTTTATTTCCTGGCGGGGCATTTTCTTTGCTCAAGCGTTGTTAGGGCTAACCGTTGTCCTTGGGGCGCTCATATTCAAAGAAACCCATCACCCGGAACATGAAACCATCAGCGTGATGCGTTCATTTGGCCGTTTGGGGGTTCTGTTGAAGGATCCGGGATTCACCGCGCTATTGCTAGTATTTTCGACCATGTCGATCATTTCGCTGGGATTTATTTCCTCTTCGTCGTACATCTATCAAAACACTTTCCATCTCAGCAGTCAGATGTTTAGCTTCTTCTTTGCATTTAACGCAATTGGCATGCTGCTGGGGCCGCTGGTTTATATCCCCCTGTCAAAATTCATTGACCGGTTTGTGATCATTTATAGCTGCTTCTTTATCAGCATCGTCAGCGGCGGCTTGATTCTCATGTTTGGCCTGGGTAGCCCGATTATGTTTGCCCTCACCCAATTTCCAGCCACCCTGGCTAGTAGTGCGATTCGGCCACCCGGAACTTACCTGGTTTTGAAGCAGCAGGAGAACGACAATGGTTCCGCATCGTCACTGTATAGCGCTGGTGGGACCATCATGGGTAGTGTGGGGATGATCTTTGTTTCGGTCGCTGAAGCTTTTCCGGTACAAGCCATTGCCCTTATTAATATTGTAATCGGGGCAATTTGCTGGTTGGCGCTGTGGCTGTCCATGAAGGGATTCAAAAATCAGATTAAAATTTAAATAGATGAGAGGTTGTCATGAAAAAGTTTTTCAAAATTTGTTTAATGTTCGTGTTTGGATTTGCGATTCTTATCGGCAGTTACGTTGCTTATGTGTATTTGAGCTATCATCGATTAGCGGACAACATTAAGTTGCGTCCCCAAAATCATCAGGAAACGGTGCTGAAAACCGGCACGACATATAAAGCGATGACGTTTAACATTGGTTATGCGGCGTATCCAGCTAGTTACTCGTTTTTTATGGATGGTGGCAAGTATTCTCGAGCGTATAGTCGACAATCGGTTGAACGGGATATGACCGGGATCACCAAGGCTGTGAAGGAGGAAAATCCCACGCTTGCTTTTTTCCAAGAAGTTGATACGAATGGTGATCGCTCGTTTCATGTCAATGAGGTGAAGTGGTTGCAACGAAAATTCGCTGACTATTCCAACGTTTATGCGCAAAACTATGATTCAGCTTACCTGTTCTATCCATTAACCCGACCAATTGGAAAGACCAACTCCGGGTTGGTAACATTAGCCAAGGCACGGATGACTGATGGTACGCGTTATTCGTTGCCAATTGATACGGATTTCAATAAGTTCATGGATTTGGACCGCGCATTTTCGGTCACTCACATTCCGGTTGAGAATGGGAAAAAATTATCGGTATTCAATTTGCATTTATCGGCGTTTACAAAGAATGCCAAGGTGAGAAGGGCTCAGCTCAATAAGCTGTTTACCAAAATGAAATCGGAATCCGCAAACGGAAACTACGTCCTAGTTGCCGGTGACTATAATCATGACATGCTGGGTGACAGTCCAAAAGTCTTCGGCACGACTGAAAAGCGGGAGAATTGGACCCATCCGTTCCCCACGGCTCAATTGCCTAAAGGCTTTCGAGTAGCTAATGATGGCTTGGCTGCCGCAAAAGTGCCATCTGTGCGCGCGAATGGGACCCCATTTCATCCAGGAAAGACTTACGTATCACTAATTGACGGGTTCCTGATTTCCGATAACATTCGAGTGAAGAGCGTTCATGTGAAGTATCTGGGCTTTGCGAACTCGGACCACAATCCTGAGATCCTCCAGTTTGAATTGAAATAGATCGGACTGAAAGACGATTTGATTTCAAAATAAAAAATAACCAATTATTCCGGGTTGTTGGAATAGTTGGTTTTTTAATATGGTCAGAATCGGCCATTTGTCATATGTTTTCAAATTTAATTGATATTATTTATCTTTATGTTCAGCAATTTTATCAGCAGTCGATGTGGAATGCCTAATTCCGTAGGCGAAGTAGATTAACATGCCAAAGATGAACCAGCCGAGCGCATAAGTTTTCGCTTGAATATCCAAGCCCATGAAGATGGCCAGGGCACCAAGGAAGCCGAGCCCAGGCAAAACTGGATACAGTGGCATTCGGAAACTTGGTGTCGGAATATCTTTACCTTCACGAGGACGCAAAGCATAAATTCCGATTGAAACGAACATAAACGCGATTAGGGTTCCAGCGGAGATAAGTTGTGCCAAGAACGTGAATGGGAAGAATGCTCCCAGTAAAATACCAATCACCGTTAGGACGAGTAATGCCCGGTTAGGCAGGTTATGTTCAAGCTTTCCAAGCCACTTTGGCAATAGGCCATCTCGGCCGAATGAATAAACAAGTCTTGAACCCGCCAGCATCATGCCAATTAGAGCGGTGAACATTCCGACAACCGCGATTGATTGAACGACTGTCGCAACAATTGCGTGACCACTTCTTCTTAATGCATAGCCAACTGGTTCGGCGTTGTTGGCATAATCTGAGTAATGGAACATGCCGACTAATACCAAGGCAACGGAAACAAACAGGATGACGGCAATCACTAATGATCCTAAAATTCCACGAGGCATGGTTTTTTGCGGGTTCTTTGCTTCAGCTGAGTTAGCGGCAATTGAATCAAAGCCAATATAGGCCAAGAAGATTTCCGAAACCCCGGCATAAATGCCTTGCCACCCACCGAATGCCGAACCATCAGCGTTTGGATGATACTTAGGGATAAATGGGCTGTAGTTGGACATCTTAATCGCAGTGACCCCAACAAAGATGAAAATTAGAATTGCGATCACTTTTAAGACAACCAAGGTATTTTCAACTCGGGTAGTTTGGGAAGCTCCTCGGGAAAGCAATAGGGTTACCAAGATAATGGCAACAATGGCGACCAGGTCCATGAGGCCACCGTTATTCCCTGTGGAGGCCGCCGCTAAACTCTTCGGAAGTTTCCAACCAATCGTTGAAATCAATCCTTGGAAATTGGCAGAAAGCCCGGATGCCACGAACGCAACCGCAATAAAATATTCAGCAAGCAGTGCCCAGCCGGCAATCCAACCCCAGAATTCGCCGAAGACAACGTTAATCCAAGAATATGCGGATCCGGCGAATGGCATTGCGGCTGCCATTTCAGCGTAGGCAAAAGCGACTAAGCCGGCAACGATTGCGGCCGTTAAACATGATAATGCAACAGCGGGACCGGCATGCTGTGCAGCGACGACTCCCGGCAAGGTAAAGATTGAAGCTGAAACAATTGTCCCAACTCCCAGTGCGAGGAAGTCTTTGGTGGTCATGCTGCGGATCAGGTGTGAATCCTTGTCTTGATAGACTAACGGATCCTCTTTACGGAACATTTTTTCAGTTAAACGACTCATCAAGTACCACTCCAATTATTATCTATAAGAATCCAACGAAAGTTCTAACAGTAACCTCACAATAAACAGTTGATTAACTGCAAACCTTCTATAAACTAAATACGAAAACGATCGCGGCTTTCTCCTCGATCAAAGCAATTAAATCGTGTTAATCCTGACTAAAACCATTTTATTATCGTTAGACGTTGCGAGTAGTTTACCGCAATTTTCATGAGATTGTCAATAAGAAACTTTAATCTCATTTTAATGTTGAGGATTTTACCTTCAAAATAATTTTATGAATGGAAACAGAAATTGAGTTGCCGAATGCCAGTTTAATCATTATAATGAATGTTGTGTATCTGCGAACTGGACTGTTCGCGAATCAAATCCTATTTGGGGGCGACATTATGGAACTAACGATTAAAGAGTTAGCGGACGAATTAGCAGTTTCCAAAACTGCAATCAGGAAACATATGGACGACAAGTTCCGATCTACATATACGATCAAAAAAGGTAACAAGATTTTAATTAAGGATGAGGGCATCGAGTTACTTAAGGGTCAATTCAAGAACCAGTCGGCATCGGCAACTCGGAAGTCTAAAAAGGAAACCGGAAATAAGGTTTCTGTTAAGGGTAACCAGGACCAAAGCGCACTATTGGCGGAGCAATTGGATGACCAGCGTAAACAGATCGAAGAAAAGGATAAACAAATCGCTGAACTCCATCAATTACTGGATCAATCACAACGTTTGCAGTTGGACGTTCAAAACAAGCTCAAACAGCTTGAAAATAAGAGTGCAAACTCAATGCAAACTAAGACGATCGAAGCCAAAACGGCAGATGAACAAGACGACGACCACATTCCAGATAACTATCAACCAACCTCAGCTAACGGGACTCATTATGAATCGACGGGGCATAAAAAGCACTGGTGGCAATTCGGCAGATAATCATTTATTTTAAATTTATTCTTTGCAATTTTTTGGAAGCTACCACCAGAGAGTATCCCGACTATGTAACGAAAGAAGCCTAACGATTCCAATATAAGGAGTCATTGGGCTTCTTTTGTTCCGTTCTGAGATCAAAAACGCCGATTGTTCCCTTCCTTCTGCACTTTAAATGCGATCTGGCCCGCGTTCCTGCTTATTTTCTCCATAAGCGAACGACAACTTTCTTGCCACTCGTCCTGTTTGCGCTTACAATTGCGCTATTACAATGATTAAGGAGGCAGCACAATGAAAGCATATGGATATGTCAAACATGGGAGCCCGGACGTTTTTCAAGAATATGAAATTGAAAAACCGACTCCTGCACCAGATCAAGTATTAGTGCAAACGATTGCGGTTGGTCTCAATAATCGTGAGCGTTCTGAACGGGCAAATGGTGGTAGCTTGGGATCACCATTAATTCCCGGTCGAGATGTTGTTGGTGAAGTGACAGAAATTGGCAGCCGGATTTCTGATTTTGGCGTTGGCGAATTAGTGATGACTCACACGGAACGGGGATACGCGGAATATGTATTGGCAGATGTTGACGCGACGGTTCACGTTCCTGGCGGAATCACACCAACCCGGGCAGCCGGGATCATTACTCCTGGACTAACTGCCTACAAAGCTGTGAAGTATTTTGCCAATGTCCAACCTGACCAGACGGTTATCGTGAAGGGCGCTTCTGGTGGGGTTGGCTCGCTGTCCGTCCAGATTGCCACAGATTTGGGTGCCAATGTCATCGGGATTGCCTCAAGCCACAATGAAGATTTTGTTAAATCGATTGGGGCAACCCAGTTTGTTGCCTATGATCAAAGTGATCCAGCCACTGTGCTGGCTGACCAAGGAGATGTCGTGATTAACAGCGCGATGAATGGTGCTGGCACTGATGACGATGTCAAGATGGTGAAACCTAACGGCACAATTGCCAGCGTGGCCCACAACTCACCAATGACTAACAAGCCGATCAAATTTGTTCATATTCACCCAACCAATGCCATGACTGATCGGGAGGCGCTGAAGGCAGTTGTGGATTTGATGCGGGATGGGAAACTAACCGTGAATATCGGCTATACATTGCCATTTAATCGGGATGGCTTTGTAAAGGGCCACCAGTTGCTTGAAGAGAAGCATGATGGCCGGGTAATTATTGTTAAATAGTTTTAGCCTTGAACAACAAGTGCTTTGATCTCAGAATTTAACAGAAAGGACCAATTATTCCAACACTAGGAATAATTGGTCCTTTCTGTCAAATGGCCGGGATCAGCCGGTTGGTAAAGCTTTAATCAATATAAGAGTGGTAATCACAGTCGCCATTACAAATGAAAGAAATGACTAATGTCTCAGCTGCTTTTGGGTTTCGCGGTTGGTCTAGTTTATATAGAGCAGGACAGCTCCTCCAAGCAGGAATCGGAACCTAAGCACCTGAATCATAAATCCCACAAACCGGGATTTATGATTCAGGACACTTAGGTTCCGATTCCTAACCGCTTGGATCCGCTCACTTACGTTAGGACAGCTGGCCAAAGCAGAAACTGGAACATAAGCACCTTGGTCAAAAATTCCAAGCCCAGGAATTTCTGCCCAAGGAGACTTATGTTCCAGTTTCTAACGCTTTGTTTCGCTCACTTACTAATCAAAATGTCGCCACTCTCTATCCAGCAATGCCCTCGCCACAAACAGCCCAAGTGGTAGGAACATGATAATCAAGGCAGCCTTTGTGAGCCACAATGCGCCCACACTGATCTGGTTGATGCCGATGCTGTAAACGGCCCTGTAGATGTACAGTCCTGGCACCATGATAACGATTGATGGGACAGTGAGTGAAATCCTTGGGTAACCGTTGAACCGGTTGACAACCGATGCAATCAAGCCCGCTAACAAGGCGGCCAAAAATGCGGCAGCTGCTGGTGGTAACGCTGTCAGGTCAACTAGTTCAAGCCTTAACGTATTCGCAATGGCACCAATACAGCCCGCAACGGTTGCCATTCTGACGGTACTATTGAACATAATCGAGAAACCAAAAACGCCACAGAAACTTGCGGGCAATCTCAGCAACATTAAGACAACAGGCGATAAACCGAGGGGCAGAAAGTTCTCGGGCTGGAAATGAAAGAGTAGGGCAACCAGCCAACCAACTAATGAGGCGATTAACGTGATCATAATCGCGTATGCCAGTCTTTCCAGCCCTGATCGCATATCTAGCTTCGAAAGGTCTAAAATGCTTGTAATAAACGGGAAACCGGGAATAACGAACAACATTGCGCCAATGTAGCCGGCTTCATGTTGAGCCAAAACTTGGAAATTTTCCTCAAAGAGCTTGAATGAAATCATGTACGCGATTCCAGCAATCGCCACGGCAATCGCAATGCTGGCAAAGGTTGTCATGCGATGTTTCCCCATCACGCTTCTAGTAAAGTTACCGATTCCCGCCCCGATGAACGAATAAATCATTTCGGGGATGCCACCACCGAGCAGAAAAATAAAGCCACTGCAGGCTAGAGCAGCTGCCAATCCGGAAATAACGGGTGTATACTGAGCAGGTTTTTGCTGAATCTTATCAATTTGGTTGTGAATGGTTCGAATGGTTGTCGTTGAAAAGTCGTTGGCAAAATTGGCGACAAAGCCCTCCATGATGTTTAGTTTATCCGTATTCACCCCGGTATTTGGAAGTGACAGAATTTGTGAATAGCTATCATCGTCGGCGAAACAGGTAAACTGAATTGAAGTCAGGCCGATGTCAGCTGAACACGTTACACCCAGGACCCGGGCGATGGTGTTCATCGCGTCACGAACACGCCACGCTCCAGTTCCACAGGACAACATGATAATGCCAACTCGGCCAATAACTGAGGCCCGTTCTCGCAAAGGCGCGTTTTTGGCGGGTACTTTCTTTTGACTAATGAAAGCATTCCATGGAATGGTCATATGATGATTTTGGGATAATCGAAATTTTTTAGGTTCGTCGGGTTGGTTGTTTACCATGAGATCCTCCAAGATGAGTCGAATTGTATTATTAGCAATATTTGCATTATAGCCATGACATGGGGTTGGGTTCAAGTTGGAAAAGGCTTACAGGAGAAAATAGTAGAATCATGTTATAATGTTAGTATGTCATAACGCTTTAACAAGGAGGGCTCCTTATGGAAACTGTCAAAAAAATTATAAAAGTTGGCAATTCGAACGCAGTAGTTATTCCTGCAGATATGCTGAATAAACTTCATCTTTCTACTGGAGATGATATCGTGATTAATGAACAAGATGACTCAATCAAAATTACAAAATCCAAGCTCTCAGAATCGTTCCAGGATGCTTTAGCTGAAGCACTTGACAAATATCATGGTGCCTTGGAAGACCTTCGCAAAGGTGATGATCAGTGAAATTATTAAGTATTGATGAAATCATTGCTATTAACGTCGCTACTACGAGTCAGAATGGACAAAAGACATTTGTCAGGAATCCGCATGGACTTGAATCAATTGTTGCCCTTCCAAGGCAATCTGCATTTGGTCAGCAAATGTATGAAACTTTAGCTGAAAAGATAGGAATTACTTTTATTAAAATTATTAATTTACATCCATTTGAAGATGGAAATAAACGTACCGCCGTCATCGCTGCGGAGATCATTTCTCGACGAAATCATAACGAACTAATGATGGCCAATGATGAAATTCGGGATCTGGCATTGCGAGTAGCGAAGACTGATGATTCCAATTTAAATTACCATGATGTGTATTTACAGTTTGAAAGACATTTAAAATAGTTCAAGTTATTCCGGGTATTCATTTAAACGATACGCCGGATTTTTCATTGTTTAGAGGGCTCAGGAAATCTAAATCAGTTGGTCCTTCTAATGAAACTAAGCTCTATCTGACATTTCCGTTTGACATGTATTTTGCCAATAGCACTAAAATGACGAATAGATTATAATCAGTTTAATTAAATTCACAGAAAGTAGTGATTCCAATGATCATTGAGAGTCGCAGGCCTTGGGTTGAACAACTGTTTGTTGCGGTTATTATCCTGATTATCTTTGTTTTTATGGCGTTTGCCCTATTTGATAGTGGTGAGGCGACGTATGCGAAAGCGCGGTTACTGTTCGCGATGATTGTTTTATTGATTACATACAGAGAGATTGGCACCTTTAAAGTCACCAAGCCTAGAGTAAAGCTTTCCGCAAGCTTGAAGCTTTGGCTTGTGATTATTGGAATCATCTTGATTATGATAGCATTGCAAGAACGGCTACCATTGCGGATATTGCTGAACTTGAATTCAACCAATCTAGCCGAAAATGCAATGTTTGCTTTAGCGGCAGGGATCTTTGAAGAAAGTTTGACTCGTGGGTTGTTCTTTTCAATCTTTCTGCAAAACATGCAATACCGCAGCCGATCCCTAAAATTTACTCGGTCCGCGATTTATTCAGCGCTAATATTTGGTAGTCTCCATCTCATGAATTTGAGAAGTGGCAATTCAGCAGCGATCTTTCAGCAAATTTTCTACGCCTTTGCATTGGGAATTATGTTAGCTGTAATCCGGGTGACCACAAATACCTTATTTTGGGGGATTGGCCTGCATTTCCTGATGGATTGGCAGCCGGGAATCGCCAGTCCCTTAAGCGCTACAACAAGTTGGCTCCCCATTTTGTTAATCTTTGGTAGCATGTTAGTTGTTGGAATTGTTTATTTGGTTAAATTTGACCGTGAGTATGAAAAGCAAAATCAGTTAGCGAAAAGCTGAACAGATATCTTTACATAAGTGAAGACCGCCATTATTCTTAATTTCAGAATGCTGGCGGTCTTCGCTTATGTTGTGCTTCAAAATGCATGTCGAGATCCTTTTAGATTGCCCGAATTTCAAAAATAACCGTTTTTTTAAATTCCAAAAAAATTGAGATAAAAATACGTAATTAATATATATAGGGCAAAAGAAATGAGGTGAACTCAACCGTCCTTACTGGTGATTAGCCAGAGAACAGAGGGAAAAGATCCCGGATAGCTTATTGTCAGGAACCAATTATTTTTTCAGAAAGTAGTGATTCTAATGATTATTAAAAGTCGGCGTTCATGGGTCGAACAAATTCTAGTGGCAATCATCTTCCTAATTGTCTACCTTGGTCAGATGTTTCTGCTTAAAGGAGCTAACAGTCTGGTCTTTGCAGCCATTCAACTGTTTTTCGGCGGCATTATCCTATTGCTTGTGTATATCGAAGTTGGGACGTTCAAAGTGACGGCTCAGCGACCCAAATTCACGATTGATTTGAAAATATGGTTGGTGATATTTGGTCTTACCGTTGTCGCAATATTATGGCTGGAGGACTGGCCTTCAACTGTAGTGGCAACTTTAACGAGTGAGTATTTGGCTCAAAACACTTTGGTTGCGCTGGCAACGGGGATTGTTGAAGAGAGTCTCACCCGGGGGCTACTTGTATCAGCCTTGTTACAAAATCTGCGACGTCATGATCAATCGTTGAAAATTACAAAGGCAGCGGTTTATTCATCACTTATATTTGGGTCACTTCACATGATGAATATTTTTTCCAGCAGTTTTGAGGGAGTCGCTCAGCAGGTTCTGTATGCCTTTGTATATGGGGTGTTATTGATGGTTATTCGGGTGACAACCAATACACTCTTCTGGAGTATTGGCCTCCATTTTTTGATCGATTGGCAGCCAGATATTGCTAATGCGACCGCCGAGACATCTAACTGGTTTTCAATCATTGTTGTGTTTAGGATTATCCTGGCCGTCAGTCTGATTTGCTTGATTAAGTTTGATCGAGACCTTGAACATCAATCGGGTTTGAATTCTGACTAAAACAAATTTAGGTCCCAGCTGAGAACCGGATTTCCGCCGTTATATAGTCGAATGGTGTTCCGCAAAGCAAAGGGCCTAAAACCCAGGATCTTCTTGTCAACATAGTGGAAACGTGCTCCACCAAGCAGGAAGCGGAGTCTAAGTCACTCCGTTCAAAAATCCAAGCCCAGAATTTCTCCGCTATATGGCGGAATGGCGCTCCACAAAGCAGAAACTGGAACATAAGCACCTCAAACAAAAATCCCCAAGCCCAGGATTTCTCCGCTATATAGCCAAATAGTGCTCCGCAAAGCAGCAATCTGCCCATAAGCACCTTCATCAAAAATCCAAAACCAGGATTTTCGATGAAGGAGACTTATGACCTGATTGCTAACCGCTTTGCCTCGCACACTGATCTACTCAATCGAAACCAACTGCACATTACTTGCCCCATCAACTTTTTTGATACCGTTAAGCAAATTATCAACGGTGCCGCTAAAATGGCTGAGATCCAGTGAAATGACAATGCTGGCAATATTGTGAATTGGGATGTTTTGGTTGATCGTTAAGACGCTGGCACTGGAATCCGAGATGGTTCTGAGGACCTCCGACAGGATGCCCCGCTTATTTTCCAGCATGAGCGAGATGACTGCTTTTCGGTCCATCATATTTTCTTCTGGCAGAAACACCAGATCTTTATATTTATAATAAGTTCCGCGACTGATGCCAACGATCTTAACCGCTTCGCTAACCTGGCGGACCTTGCCGCTTTCTAGCAATTGTCGGGCTTGAATAACCTTATCAAAGGATTCAGGGAGAATCGAACTATCAACGATGTAATACTTTTCCACGTTCACTTACCTCACTTGTTACGCCGGTCGAATCGACTGTTAGTTTGCGAATTTGCCAAGCTGGAAAGGCTGCTTTGGCGTTTGCAACAATTTCATCGGCGGCTTGTTGGCTGGCGGTAATGGCCATCATGGTTGAACCGCTGCCGCTGATATACATTGTACCGCCAGCCTGCTCACAAATGGCCTTGACGTCGCCATAATCTGGAATTAATTTGGCCCGGTACGGTTCGTGCATTCGATCATCGCAGGCTTCGTGAATCATATGCATATCACCGAGTTCCAAGGCCTTAGTCATTGCTGCACAATGGCTGACTTGATGAATCGCATCAGTGTAACTCATGGTCGTTGGTAACACCTTGCGGGCTTCGTGAGTGCTAACCTCATAATCTGGAATCAGGGCGACAAAATGCAGTCGTTGGTTGACCTGATAGTTAACAATCTGGGGTTCATCACGATCATCCATAAAAGAAACACACAAGCCGCCAAGAATAGCCGGGGTAACGTTGTCTGGATGTCCTTCCATTTGGGTTGCCAAGATTAGCAATTGTTCCTCGGCAATACGCCCACCGTACCATTCACTGGCTGCTTTTAGGCCAGCAACCACGCAAACGGATGAGCTGCCAAGCCCTCTGGCAACTGGAATATCACTCTCAACGGTAATCTTAACGTTCGGGACCGCCTGATTGAGGAAATTGCAACCCTTAACAAATGCCTGATAAACCAGGTTATGCTCGTTTCGAAATTCTTTTGGCGAGCCGCTGATTTCTAAATGTTGAAGACTCGGTTCAAAGGTAATTGTTGAGTAGTATGAAACAGCCAGGCCAAGGCAATCGAAGCCAACCCCAACATTGGCGCTAGTCGCGGGAACTTTGATGGTTATCATAGAATACCTCCTCAACCTTCGCCTTCACATAATCACTCATTTGATTCTTTTCAATGACATTTTGATGCCGGATTGGCAAGTTCCAGACCTGACGCAAATTGTCGGGAATTGGGACTTGAGTTGCCGCTGAGAGGTCTTTCATGACTTGAAGAACATCGTCAGCAGTCTTTGGCAAGACTGCGTCAGCCACTGCGTTAACAAACTTGTATGGGCTGGCAGTACTCAACAGGATCATTGGCGTTTCACTATCAAGTTTTTGGTAGTCACGCATTACCTTGTAGCCAGCCGCAGTGTGGGGATCCATCAGATAGCCATCGTGATTGTAAACATCTGAAATGGCTTTTTCAATTTCTTCGTCGGTACTGTAGCCACAATAGAAGTCTGCTTGGATCCGAGCCAATACATCCTTAGAAACCTCATATTTGCCGCTATCTTCCAAGTCGTTCATCAATTGTTTAACGTATTCAGCATCTTCGCCACTCTTATAATATAGAAGTCGTTCAAAGTTACTTGAAATTTGAATATCCATACTTGGTGCAACTGTTTGGAAAAATGGTCGGTTGCGATCGTAGACACCATGTTCAAAGAAGTTGGCTAACACATTGTTTTCATTGCAGGCAACCACAAACTTATTCACAGGCAAGCCAAGCAATTTAGCATAGTAACCAGCTAGGACGTCGCCAAAGTTTCCGGTTGGCACGGTGAAGTTCACCTTGTCGCCAACCTTGATGGTGCCATTATTAACCAGTTGTTTGTATGAATCAAAGTAGTAAACGACTTGTGGGATTAGCCGGCCAATATTGATCGAATTGGCACTAGAGAGGCTGACTTCCTCTCCAAGTGCATTTTTTAATTGTTCATCATTGAAAATCCGTTTGACATTGGTTTGGGCATCATCAAAATTCCCCTTGATGGCAGCGACTTTGGTGTTGTTCCCACCGGTGGTGACCATCTGCAATTTTTGAACCTTGCTGACACCGCCGTCTGGATAAAAGACGATAATGCCCATATTGGGTAGGCCCTTAAAGCCTTCCAGGGCAGCCTTACCGGTATCTCCACTGGTAGCTGTTAGGATCATGACCTTATTATTATTGGTTAAAACATGTTTCATTAATTGAGGCAGCAGTTGCAAGCCAACGTCCTTGAATGCACTGGTTGGGCCGTGGAAGAGTTCAAGCACATGAAAGTTGTCAACGTCGACAACTGGGGTAATCTTATCGGAATCAAAAGAATCACGATATGCGTTGTCGACACTTTCACTAATTTCTTGGGCGGAAAAGTCGGGCAATAATCTGGTCAGAACAGCCCGAGCAATATCTTGATATTTTAATTGAATGAGTTCATCCAAATTAACTTGGGTATCGCCAAGGTTGGGGTAAACGAACAGACCCTTGTCGTCAGAAAAGCCTTTTTTAATTGCTTCCTTAGCTGACAGTTGGACAGAATTATCTCTGGTACTCGTATAATTTTTCATCATTTGCTTTTAACTCCTTGCATTTCTGTGATTACTATGATAATCTGTTTTCATTAGAAAAACAAGTGTTTATTATTCGTGAACACAAACTACAAAAGGAGGTTATTAATGTGAACATCGCAATACTAGGGTTTGGCACAGTCGGTTCAGGCGTCTATAAAATTATTAAGAAGGCCAACCGCCAGACCCAAAACCTCCATGTGAAGCATATTTTAATTAGAAAAAATAAAAAACCGGATTTTCCGGAAATGACCGATAGTATTGATGAAATTTTAAACGATGACAATGTTAACGTTGTGGTTGAGGTGCTTGGTGGCATCGAACCCGCTCATCAATACATAGTAGAAGCCCTCAAGCACAGGAAACACGTTATTACTGCCAACAAGGCTGTTATTGCTCAGTATATGGATGAATTTACCAAGGTTTCCCGCGAAAACGGCGTTAAGTTCTACTTCGAATCAAGTGTTGGCGGCGGGATTCCTTGGATTCAAGGATTGGAACGGGCACTGCGGATCGATGATGTGAATAAGATTAAAGGAATTTTCAATGGCACTTCTAATTTTATTCTTGATCAGATGCATCGCACCGGCGAACCCTTCAATGATGTGTTGATGCAGGCGCAACAGTTAGGCTACGCAGAAGCCGATCCTAGTGCCGACATTGATGGCTTAGATGTTGCCAACAAGTTATGCATCAGCGTTGATATCGCTTATGACTTGTTCATCAAGCCAACCAGTGATTTGCCGATCTTCGGGATTCGTAACATTACCGAAGATGACATGGCCCACTTTGATCAATTGGGGATGACCATCAAGTTAATGGGAGTCAGCCACCAGGTTGGCAATGAATTTGACTATATGGTTGAACCGACGTTGTATTACGGTGATACTTTGGAGGCTCACACCACCGACAATTACAATTTGATTTCACTGCACGGTGAAACGATTGGTGTCCTGAAGTTTATGGGCCAAGGAGCTGGTCAATTACCAACTGCCAACGCGGTCATCCAAGATATCCTGGATATTTTCCAGAGTAAGGAACATCTCAAACGCGAATTCAAGAGCACATTCAAGTACAGTGCTCATTTAACTAAGCATAGTTACATTGTTCGTTCAGAAATTGATTGTTCAACTTTATTTAAGAAATTTAATCCATCGGTTCGTGGCGACTATCTGGTCGTAAACGACATTCCGGTTGGAGAAATGCATAGGTTGATGAAGCAGGTGCTCCAAAAAGACGAAACAGCCTTTATGGCAAGCTTACCAGGGAAAAAGGGAGGTGCAGCAAAATGAAAGTCGCAAAATTTGGTGGTAGTTCAGTTGCTGACGCGGGTCAGTTCAAAAAAGTGAAAGAAATCGTTCAAGCAAATTCCGATAGACGAGTGGTTGTTGTCAGTGCTGCAGGTAAGAGTGATGACGAACCAATTAAGATAACGGATTTGCTGATTGAAGTTGAAAAATTAAGGGATGCCGGTGAGGATTATCAGCCAATTTTTAACCATATCGAGCAACGGTTCATTGGCATTCGCGATGCATTGGGCTTAAACGTGGCCATTGAAAACGACTTACAAAAGATTGAACGCCATATTGAAGATGGCAGCCACGATTATTTGGTGTCACGGGGTGAGTATTTGACTGCCAAGCTGATGGCTGATTTCTTAGGATTTCAATTCATTGATGCTGCTCGTTTCCTGGTATTCGACGGTAAAGAGGTTAATTACGGTGAATCCATTAATCGGCTGCGTGACTTTTTGAATGAGGACTCCCAAATTGTTGTTCCGGGATTTTATGGCGTCGACGAAGCGGGGGCAATTCACATCATGGCTCGCGGTGGGGGTGACGTTTCTGGCGCAATCATGGCTAACTTGGTGGATGCCGACTTATACGAAAATTGGACGGATGTTTCTGGTATCAAGATGGCAGATCCCCGGATCATTGACCATTCCAGACGCATTAGTGAATTAACGTATGATGAATTACAAGAACTCTCATACATGGGCGTGAGTGTTTTCCAAGAAGAGGCCATTAACCCAGTTGCTCAACGTCAAATCCCGATTGCAATTTTAAATACAAATCATCCAGAAGAAGACGGTACTCTGGTTCACGATCGGGTTCACCGTGATCGGGATCAGTTGGTAACTGGTGTTGCTGGGAAGAAAGATTATGTGATTATTTCGATTAAAAAATATCAATTAAATAAACGATTTGATATTATGGCGACGGTCTTCTCCAAAATTCAAAAGTTTAACGTGCCATTTGAATATGTCTCATCAGGAACGGATTCATTCAGTTTCCTCGCGAAGAAGGATCAGCTTGCCGGCAAGTTGGATGCTATTTTGGCAGCGCTGAAAAAATGCGATTTGGACAGAGTTGACTTGGATCAAGATATTGCATTAGTTGCTGCGGTTTCTCACGAGTTAAGCGAACGGCCAGCAAATGCCGGGAGAATTTTGGATCTATTAGACGATAGTCAGATTAAGGTTCACCTTGTGATCCAAGAAGGTAGTGATATCAAAGTTGTGTTTGGTGTTGCCAATGAAGATTACGAGAAGACGATCAAAAAGATCTATCGGGATGTTAACTTACCAGCAAAAAAGTTACGAATGGTTATCTAAACGGATAAGTTATTCCTCGGAAGTGGTCGTGGATTGTTCCGGTGCTAGCCGCCGCTTATAACAATAAAGTTAACAAAGCTCGTGAAATAGTTTTGAGTTGAATTTAACTTGAAGCTATTTTTTTGAATGAAAAATTGTGGTTATCTTTTACCGGCCAAAATGTTCTGGGAAATCTTAGATTAACTGGGTCCGTTTAGACGGTGCAGGTAGTTGTTTTGGAGCAAATATTCTGACAAAATGCCTATCATGAGACAAAGTACAACTAGATAATAATTATTTTAGAGGTGTGAAGTGAACCCCTTGAATTGAAGAAATCTAATTCAAGGGGTTTTGCTATGTTTTCCTATTAAAAAAATGGCTGCTGTTCAACAATGATTGATGACATATCTGTGGTGAATCATCGGCATGTTATTTTTACAATTGAGGCTGCGAGCAACTTTTTACTGGAAAGTAGTTGGGAAAGTTACCCAATTAAAGTTGATTAACTAGTTTGATAATCTCCGCAACCGCTTTAAGGAGCGGGTCATCTAAATCATCGTCACGAATTAATAGATAGAAGTCACGAATAAATGCTGTCCCTAGTGGTTGCACTTCGACACCCGCTGGGACATCTTTTGAAGAGAGGAGTGCCTGACCCACGCCGGTTGAAACAATTCGGCGGATCAGGCCACTGTTGTTGACGTGAATGAGCCGGTCAGGGTGGACATCAGCTTCACGGAAATATTGCTCGGTATAGTATCCAATCCCAGAACCAGACTCACGGGTTATCCAAGTGCCAGTTGGAGCGCCGGCTTTGACCAGCTGGTCTTTGCCGATTGACGTTCGACGGACATTTTGGGTGACCAGTGGTTTTTCAATAATTCCCAGATCAATTTTGTATTCCTCAAGTTGATTTAAAACCCCTTCGGAATTGGAAACCATCACATCGTAATGAATGGTTGGGCCGCTGACACTGATCTGATTAGCGATTTTCGCAAACATGATTCGCGAGACGGTTTGCGAAATCCCGAAACGGACGTGGGATTGTTCGTTGGTTTGCAGATCCTTGATCTCAGTATTGATATCGTGCCAATCATCCAATATCTTGGCGCTACGCTTGTAAAGAATGTCGGCGGCTTCTGTCGGGATGCTTTCTCGTCGACTTTTACGCTCAAACAATTCAGTATGCAGTTGGGATTCTAACTGTTTGATCTGATTGGAAACAGTTGGCTGGGTAATAAACAGCTGTTGGGCTGCCAACGAAAAGCTGTGGGTCCGATAGACGACCATGAAGGTTTCTAAGAATTTAAACATTTAATCACCACTTATAAAGTTTGCCTATAATAAATATTAATATTATCAATTTTATTTATTGTAGCATAATCGTTATAATTAATCTCATCGAAAGACAGGAGGAGAATACATGAAGGTATTTTTAGAGAAATTGCCCTTACCAATTTGCGGCTTGATTTTAGGTATTGCATCATTAGGAAACTTATTCAAAGCAATCGGCTTTACGGCTGCTGGAAATGGTTGGGGAATTTTATCCTTAATCTTGATCCTGCTTGTCATTGCCAAAATTACGGTTCATTTTAAAAACAGTATGATGGATTTAAACGATCCGGTGATTGCATCGGTTGCCCCAACTTTCACGATGTCATTGATGATTATCAGCACTTTTCTCAAGGCTTGGGGGCTCTCAGTTGTTGCCATTACAGTTTGGACAGCAGCGGTTATTTTACAATTTGTGATTATGGGTTACTTTGTTTATCGCCATTTATTACGCCCCGTTGTTCAATTAGACCATGTTTACCCCAGCTGGTTCGTCACTTTTGTTGGTATCGGCGTCATTCCGGTTACCGCCAATAACTTTATTCCAGCAATCGGAACCCCAATCTTGTGGTTATCCCTTGGGTTATACGCAATTCTCTTACCGATTGTCTGCATTCGGTTGATTAGACGAGAATTCATGTTTGAAGCGACCTTACCGCTATTGACGATCATGGCTGCCCCCGCTTCTCTCTGTTTAACTGGTTATCTCTCAATGAATTCAGCTCCTGCATGGACGTTCTCGCTGATTATGGTCTTGCTGGCTCAGGGATTATATTGGGGAACGTTGCTGAAGATTGTAAAATACGTTAGATTATCATTTTACCCAAGCTTCGGTGCCTTCACATTCCCGTTGGTGATTTCTGCCACGGCACTGAATCTATGGAATCACAGTTTTAATTTAGCCAACGGTCTTAACACTGTGATTGGGGTTGTGGCAGATGTCGAGATTACCTTGGCAACTTTGATGGTTGCATTTGTGGTGGTTCGCTATGGTAAATTCCTGGTGAAACTTGCTGTTGAGGCGCTGCAAAGCAAAAAGGTAATTACTACTGAAGATGAAACAGTTAGCAAATGAGTTAGCATTATAAAAAAACCGGTGCCATTCATTGGCTACCGGTTTTTGGTTATAAATTAAATGCTTTCAGATACTTCACTGTACCATTGACACCCCGTAATCCGTTGGGGACCAGTTCCTTGATCATATACGTTTCATCTGGGGCCGGGAATGGCGCCTTAATGCCATAGTCACTGGCCTTCTGGTAGCCAAACTTTGGATAATATTCCGGCCAGCCAAGGACGCTAATAAATTGATAGCCCTGGTTAATTGCGCGACTTTCCAGCTCGTTGATGATTGCAGTCCCAATTCCAGACTTTTGGAATGCTGGCTGAACGGCTAATGGGGCCAAGCAAAGGCCAGGGAATGAATCGCTACTGTTAATGATGACAATCTCGCTTAGCAATCCGTGACCAACAATTTGGTTATCATCGTCAGCAACCACTTCTAATTTTTTATGATAAGAAGGGTCTAACCGAATCTTGTTGACTAATTCAGCTTCGTTATGGTAACCGTCAGTTGTTTTGGAGAAGGCCGATCGAAGTAAGTCATCAACAGCTGAATAATCTTCTTGGCGAATTGTTCTGATTAACATCATCACTTTTCCCACCTTTTTGTTACGGGTCTATTATTGAATAGCTATTAAGAGAAGGCAACTATTTAACATATTAGCAACGACAAGTGCAAACCTGATTTTAAAAACCGCAAACCAGGTTCCTACTTGCGGCGACGCAGCCCTCTCGATAAAAACATGTTTATGATCATAATGACAAAGCCAATGATCAGCAAGCCAAAGGCAAGGTTATTTTGTCCATTGGCAAGAAAGGCCATTGCCCCAAAGCAAAAGACAAGCGAGATTGCGCTGGCAATGGTAATTAAAAGTCTCATTTTTTCCACCTCAATATCTATTTCGATAATTAAGCACTAAATTGAGTATAACTGAAATTAACCAGATTGCCAAAAAGGGTTAATCACTTTATCCTGAGAAAATTTTAATGCGCTAAGTAACTGTTAAAATGGCATTTTGCTGAGATTACTCTAATATAATTCCAAAAAAGAGGTTGACATTGGGTCGGCTCATGGCTTAAACTTCATTCAACATTTAAATACGACTAAATGATTTGTTTCGATGGAGTCGCCCCACAGTCTTTCAAAGAGAGTGCCGATTAGGTGGGAAGGTATTAAAACTGTGAAGGCAAAAGATCGTTACAAGCAAGTTCACTTTTCGAGGTGAAATGGTGGCATTCATTAACATGCGGCCCCTAAGAGATTTCTCCTGTGGGTTTGAAGGAATTGCTTGAAAGAGTAATTCAAAATAAGGTGGTACCACGTTATCTTAACGTTCTTTGGTTTTATAACCAGAGGGCGTTTTTTTAGTCGGATTTGAAAGTGAGCGTATCAAAGTGGTTAGAAACTGTAGTATAGCTGTACTAATCAAAATAAAAGGAGTGGTCATTATGAAGTACGGCATTATTGGTGCAGGCGCAATGGGAGTAAGGTATGGTGTCATGTTACAGGAGAACGCCAATGTTGACGTTGACTTCATCGAGACCTGGGAACCAAACATCAACCAGATTCGTGAACAAGGTGGCGTTTCAGTTGCTCGTGATCACCAAAACCGGCGAATCGTTCCCATCAACATTTATCGACCAGAAGAATATCAGGGTCATCCAGATGTCTGGATTGTCTTTAAGAAGCAAATGCAGTTAGCTGATGAACTCGATCGTGATAGCGCTGCTGGGATCTTCCATGATGATCAATATGTCTTTTCTGCAATGAACGGCATGGGCCACTTTGAAAAGATTGCCAACTATTTCCCGAAGGATCACATTATTTGCGGTACAGCGATGATTGCAACTCGAATGGATGGACCCGCAGACATTGATTTCATGGGAGCTGAAGGTGACGAGGTCATGCACATGGCTCGCTACACCAACGAAAAGCCGGATCAGACGACCCAAGCAGTCTTTGATGATTTTACCAAGGCCAAGTTAGGACCGGTGTTCGCGGATGAATGGAAGGGTATGTGCATGTCCAAGGTTGTCTTCAACGCCGTTACCAACACATTATGTACGATGTTTGAAATGCAGATGGGTCAATTCATTGAGTACCCTGGCGTTCGTGAAATGTCGCGGCAATTATTTGATGAAGCTTATGATGCGTGTGAACGGGCTGGCATTTATCTAATCCCAACCCGACAAGAGCAGGTCGATTCCGTGATTACCGTCAGCAAAGAATACAAGTACCACTATCCATCAATGTACCAAGACTTTTCCAAGGAGCGGCCAACGGAAGTTGATTATATCAATGGTTATATTGCCAAAATTGGCCGGGAGCATGACTATGTGTGCCGCACCCACGAGTTTGTGGTTCACGAAGTTCACATGGCGGAAATGATGAGAAAGTATCATCAACCGCAAACCAACGGGACTGATAAGGAGCGTGTCCACGCATGACAATTCAATTTTCTGACCGAGTTCTCAAAAGTGATAGTGATCTAGTCGGTGATATTCTCAAAGTCGCTGAAGAGCAGATCAAAATTAGCATCGAACGATCAGGCAGTGCAGTTACGGAAACTATTGAAGCTAATCAAAACTCACGGGTCATTGAGCAGGTCTAATTGAAATAATAACGAGCATATAAGGGGATGGTACCAGCATTTTAGATATCAATTGCCTATATGACCCACTTTCACATAGCACCATCATCCGGGGTAACCCCGACACATATATAGAAGTAACGTGAACGCTGGCGGTGGCTGGCGTTTTTTTGCATAGAAGTGATCTTATTTATAGTATCGATTTACTATTCGTATTTTACTAAAATTCTCATTGCCTTACCCCCGGGGTTCAGTGGTACTATGGTTAAGTATCGATTTATCCGAAATTAGGGGGGCAACTCATTGGATTCAACCGCAAACTTAAACGAAAACCAGAACAACACCAAGCAACATCCGTTTCTAGCGATCACAATTGTTGCCTTAATGACCTTCATGGGGGTGCTAACGGAAACGTCGATGAACGTGACCTTTCCCACCCTGATGAAGCAATTCAACATTTCCCTGGCAACGGTGCAGTGGGTAACTACCGGCTATCTCTTGACGGTGGCCTTACTCACCATCACGTCCGCATTTTTGAAACGGCGCTTTACTAACAAGCAATTATTTATTTCCGCCGCCCTCCTTTTTATTGCCGGCGACGTCATGTGTGGGTTGGCAACTTCCTACTGGCTATTACTGATTGGCCGCATCATTCAGGCAGGCTGTGTGGGGCTTTCCGGACCGTTAATGAATAACATCATTCTAGACATCGTGCCTCCACGGAAATTAGGGACTTATATGGGGATGGCTAATCTGATTGTGCTGGTCGCCCCAGCGCTTGGACCAACGTTTGGTGGCTCAGTGGTTGCCTTTGCCAGCTGGCGGATGATTTTTTGGCTGACGGTGCCATTCACATTAATCCTGCTGGTTTTGGGCGGGTTTATCATCAAGCAATATTCACCAACCCAACATTACGAGTTCGATTGGCTACGGTTTGCGTTGTTAGCAGTCGGGTTAGTCAGTCTATTAATGGGTTTCAATATTTTGGGTCAACCGCATGTGCTGGTTAAATTTTTATTGTACATCGCATTGAGTGTTTTGATGTTTAGTTTATTCGGCTGGCGGTCAAAATACAGTCATAAAGCCCTATTTAAGCTCGCCGTTTTCAAACAACCAGTCTTCTTGTTCAGTTTCCTACCATATGTACTCCTGCAATATTCTAACATTGGAATTAACTTCATGCTGCCGAGTTACGTTCAAATGGTCAACGGCGCCAGTTCGTTCATTGGTGGTCTGATTCTTTTGCCTGGGAGTGTGCTAAACGGGTTGGGACAGCCTTTGTACGGGTGGATGCTCGATCACCTGGGTGGCAAAGTGCCATTGTACTTGGGTAACACGCTGTTTTTCATTCCGTTAATCTTATTCACGATTTTTGGTCAGCAGATTCGTATCTTCAATATCATTATCCTGTACACGATCTTTGCGGCGGGTCGTTCGATGGCGTTTGGCAACAGTATGGCCTATGGGTTGAAGAAGTTAGCTCGAAATGAACGCAACGATGCCAATGCGATTTACGGAACGGGCAATATGGTTGCCGGCTCACTTGGTACGACGATCATCGCGACGTTGATGACCTCGGTAACCTTACCTAACTTTTCAAACGCGCAAAACATTGCTGCTGGTAGTCAGGTCGCATTTGGGATGCTGGCATTAATTGGGGTGCTCAATTTCTGGCTGTTCAGGCGCTTATTTAGAAGTAAATAGTTTGGGTTGGGCACTTCAGATTCATTCATTTAATTGGATCCCTTTTTGTGTGCTGTAAAGTTTGTCTAAACGCAGCTTGAGTATGTTTGTTTTTGAAAATCAAGAAAATAACGATGGATTCAGTAACCCGAGTGATCAGAATAAATTCGACTTGATAGCTGGGATAGTCGGTTAGAAGCCAAATGGCCGGGGTGGTCTAAGCACGGATTGTGGCTATTGGTTGAAGCGCCGTGGGTTGGATGCTATACTGTAATCGAATGAAATGCAAATATTCACTTAACTGCTTATCACCGCTAGGGTAAGCAGTTTTTTGTGCTCAAAAAAGGAGCAGCCCCGCTAGAAGCTGCTCCCGTAAATCGCTAGTTATTTAGCCAAATGAGGAAACATCAGCGTTTGTTCAGCCAATGAGCAAACCCGGCTACTATCAGTCCAACCAAAATTGGAAAGATCAGGTTCGCTAGAATGAAATACAAAGTATTCACTTCCCTTCCGGTAAACAGCCCCTCACAAGCCCCGAAAAAGTAAATAACTAGCCTTATCATTATAGCAGAAAGGGACGCTCACATTGAGCGTTCCTTTCCTGTTAACGGCTAATATTTACCGTTGGCCAGTCCAGAATAATCATGCGTCAGTTTGGTACCTTTAAAGTAGTCGAACCAGTATCCACCCTGGTATCCACGAATAACTTTAATTTTCTTTCCCTTACTTTTTGGTCAGCACGTTAGTATTCTCAATAGCATCATCTTATATACGGTTTTACGGCACAGGCTGGTAGTCAATTGGCGTTTGGAATGTTGGCAGCAATTGGCATCTTGAATTTCTGGTTGTTTAGACGATTTTATAGAAGTAAATATGAGGAACGGAAAAGAAACTATTTTAATTAATTCTACTAATTTAGCCGATGTAAACCACTGGCTGCCCAATGTAAATCGGAATCTTCTTATTTTACCCATTGATCAATGATATGCTAAAAATAAATTTTAGTGATTGATTAAAGGAGAAGCCCATGAAACAAAAATTAATAGTCGTCGGATTACTTGGATTTTTCGTTTTGATGCAAATCATGATTCAGCTGGATGTGTTTGAAAGTTTGAATCTGGTACTGGCGATCTGCGCAATCATTGCGTTAGTCGTTGCTTTAATGATTGTCATCATGTTTGGAAAGGTGAGGTACCATTAAAAATAAAAAACTGCTGTTCATGATCACCACCATCGGATTACTCATGCTGGCTGGGCTGGATGCTTACTTTGACCATTATCGAAGTGCCTTGGTAGATATGGTCATACTGGTCGCTCTTGACGTGATGATTATTTTCAAATGTCGTCACTAGTGCCGGTCAATTTCTAACTTTGGCCATTTCTTTTGCCACTGTTTCTTCAAAATTCGCATGAGGTCGGGATTGTGAGTGATAATTTGTTTAACGAGATCGGCAGAGCTTTTCATTTGATCACTCCTTAAAAGCATTATTTTTTGCAATCGTTGGGTTGGCCATCAAGAATGATCGCCAATAGGATTCATATAATGTAACCAAGTCCGGGGCACTCAAGGCTCCGAAAACCTGAATGGTTTCCGTTACCATTTGCTTGCCTTCAGGAAAGGCATCTCGCAAACATAAACGCAAACCTGATAGAAAGTGAAGTTCGCTTTTTTCGTATAAGTACTGTTGATTATGAATACTTTGCTGAGCTAATTCAATTAAGGTTGAGAGCTCTTTTTCTTTACCCGCAAGTGCCATCACCAAGGCGGCTTTGAGAATGATATACAGGAAGTCGGCCTGATGGTTCCAATTAACATCAATTGTTTCAGAGCCATTTTTAACCATTTGTTGAGTTAACAAAAAGATTTGATCAGTGGAGAAGCTATCCAAGGTAGCCATGAACAAGCGAAGTTCGTAATGAGTCCAAGTTTCAATTTTGAACAGGTAGGTATAAATAAACTGGCGTTGCTTAGTGGTTAACGGGTCGGTTTGATCATAGTGGGATTTGATTTTGAGGTAATTCAAGTAGTCGTGACTCGTTTTGGTTCGTTGATATTGCTGCAGATAATGTTCAAGTGTGTCGGAACGACTAGCTGATTCCTTTGGCGCTATGTAGTCTTTAGTTTCCTCGTAGTGAAACTCAAGTGGTTGTTGCTCGCGGTAATGAGCTAAATAAATCAATTCCTCAGCCGATACGTTGATGTTGATGAGTAAATGGATGAGCTTCTCAAATGAAATGTTTGAGAGTCCTCGTTCAAACCGGGATAGGAATGATTTGGACACAACCCCATTCGCCGCTGATGTAATGCTGATGCCTTTTTGTTCTCGTAAATGTTTGAATGTCTGACCATAATCAATCATTGAAGTCTCCTGTGAACTATATGCAACTTTTTCCGTTAATTATAGACGTGATGCTATACTAATGCCACATTCAGGAGGCAAATCATGCAGATATTAGCGATAAATGGCAGCACGCGCAACCCCAGCAACTCTGGCTTGATGATTCAAAAACTCTTGGCTGATGTGACTTATACGCAAATTTCGTTAGCGGATTATCAAGTCCATGAAATTATTGATCAACGGCATGATGATAGAACTTGGCATCAGAAGCCAGATGATTATCCGAAATTGATAACCAAGTTGATGGCGGCTGACTTAATTGTCGTTGCCACGCCTATTTATTGGTATGGAATGTCAGGATTACTCAAGAACTTCATTGATCGTTGGTCGGAAAGTCTCGCAACCCATCCACATTTCAAAGAACAAATTGCTGGTAAACAGTTGGTTTTATTGGTAGTGGGTAGCGATAACCCACGGCTGAAAGGCAAGTTAATCGTTTCTGAGTTTGGTTATATTTGTGATTTCTTGAATTGGAAATTAACTGCGGCGGTCATTGCTGAAGGGCACCGACCACGAGATGTGATGGCTGATCAAAAGGCAATGGCGATGTTGAGCCGAATTAACCGACAATTAGTTGGTCTGGTAAAGAAGAAGTGAGGTAATGGGATGAAGGCGTTATTTTTCACTGAGTTTGGCAATAGTTCCGTCTTAAAGTATGGGGAAGTGGCTGATCCAAAAATTTCCCAATCTGAATTATTAGTCAAACCAGATTATATTGGCTTAAACTTTGCTGATATTTATCGTCGGCGAGGGAACTATCATATTGAGCAGCATGATCCATACATAAATGGCTATGAAGCCGCGGGAACGGTTGTCGAGATTGGTAACCAGGTTAAAAATTGGCAGGTTGGCGACCGCGTTTTATTCGTCGATGTGCCGCTGGCTAATGCCGAATTAGTTGCCGTTCCGGTTGATAATGCGATTAAACTTCCGGCAAAAATTTCCACCAAATTAGCGGCAACCATTGGCCTCCAGGGGTTGACCGCTGACTTTTTGGCTCATGATTTAGCCTTAAATAAATCAGGCGATCAAGTTTTTATCCATGGAATTAGTGGTGGCGTTGGTCAGCTACTATCTCAGATCTTAACGGCTGATGGCATTCAAGTATCCGGTTCCGTTTCAACCGAAACGAAACAGCAGTTGGCAATGAAGCAGGGAGCCGATCATGTTTATCTAAGAAAACCGGGTTGGCAACGTGGGTTGAAGGCAACCTTTGATACAGTCTTTGATGGGGTTGGCAGCACCTTGCAACTAAGCCTAAAGATCGCCAAGCGCAAGGGAAAAGTCGTTTTCTTTGGAATGGCTGGAGGCAACCCGCCACGAATTGATTTGCTCGATGTGTTAGGTCAGTCACAGACGATTGCGACTGGTGATTTATGGGATTATTTGACGAGCGCTCAGGAACGAAACCAGCGCAGTACCCGTCTATTTGATTACATTAGCCGTGGAGTGGTTCAGCCGAGCGAGCCAACAATTTTTCCGCTATCTCAAGGCAAACGGGCTCATGATTTTCTTGAATCTGGCCAAAGTATGGGTAAGATTTTATTAGTTCCCAATGAAAATAGTTAATATTTAACTAATGAAAGAAGGATCACAATGGATGACATCATTACCTACCTGTGTTGGACGCTTACCACGGAGGGCTTTGATCTAAAACCGGAACAGTTTGAGATTATAGATTCTGACTTCGGTCAACCCTACATCTGGATCAGTATGCCATTTAGCGTCGAGGCGGTTGTGATTGCGGATCATTTGGGTAAAATGGGCGCCCATTTTGAAATGATCCGGGGATACGACGGCGAGGATCCCGATATGACCAAGTTACCAGATGTGGTTGATTTTCAGATCTTTGGGATTAATGAAGAACTGTTTGGTAAATTTCGGCCGGGGATGAAACAAATTCGCCAGCGAATGGACGATCAATCGAAAAATAAGAAGCATTAAGCCGGCGTCAGCAACATATAAATGAAAAAGCCAAATAGGGTGACTTCAAGGACCAGCCAAATAAGGAAGCCTAAAGGATGATTAGGATTAATGGTGATCCCAACGCCCATCGATTTGGGGACAAATAGATCCTTTGAGTCCCCCTGATAGAATGACTTGAGCTTGAGATAACTTAACGGCATTAAGATTAAGGCAGAAATCATGGCGATAATGCCAATCCAGCGAGCTTGACTGTCGGTTTGAACAAACGGCGTGAACGCGACCGGTAAGAGCGTGAGGGCAAGAACAATTGCCAGAGCGCGGTTCAGCCAGCGACTGTCTTTCTTCTGGTTAATGAGCTGATAGTCTTTCCTGACCTGCTTGATGTAGCGTTCGTCGCCTTTAAGCATGTAGTCCAATGATAAATTGTAGAGTTTGCTGATAGCGACCAAAGTTGGAATATCTGGATAACTCTTCCCAGTTTCCCAATTGGAAATGGTTTGCCGGCGGACATGGAGTTTCTGGGCGACAGCACTTTGGGTGAGTCCTAGTTCAGTTCGTTTTTGTCTTAAAGTATTGGCTAACATGATCTGACCTCTTCTGCATCACAAGTAATGAGCAATTTAATTACCAGTAGTATGACGCTGAAATCTCCGGTCGGCAAGCAATTATTGATTGCTTGCCAAGTTATATCAATGTAAAAATCGCAAACCAATCGATTTCGGTTTGCGCTTGTCGATGGTCATCATCTGATTTGGTATGAGTAACGAAATTTGCAACTACCATCATCATCGGTGTGATTGCCCAAGGGGCTTTACATGGCGCATTTCTGGCTTCAAGATAAGCTAATTTGGCAGAAATAAGCTTCTTAATCAGGTATGATTGAGATACGAGGAGTTGATGAGATGAACATTGGGAATAAAATCAAAACTTATCGAAAAGTTCGGGGCCTTTCCCAGGAAGCTTTAGCAAAGAAAGTCTACGTTTCAAGACAAACTATTTCTAACTGGGAAACCAACAAAGGTTATCCGGACATTCAAAATATTTTACTGCTGAGTGTTCTTTTTGATGTTTCTGTAGACGAACTGGTTAAAGGAGACTTGGATGCCATGAAAGAAAAACTCGCTAATAAGAAAGTCAACGCCCAAATGTCCTTGTACACTTGGATGATGCTAATTGCGGCTGTTCTGGGAGCAATTTCAATCGGCCTGGTATTTTTCTTTGAAGGATCAATGGTCGTCGTGCTCATCCCAATCATTTGTTTTACGATCATGTTTTTTAGCGCAAATCAGGTTGAACGACTCAAAAGCAACCAGAATCTCAAAACGTATGCGGAAATTCTGGCCTTCACAGAGGGACGGGACGTTGATGAACAACGACAAAAGCGGAATAAAGCCAAGGACAAGTGGGAAAAAGGAATGATCGTTGGTGGATTTACCGGGGCTTTTTTATTTATTGTCTTAATTTCGATTGGGATGGCAGCCATTCTTAAGTAAAGGCACATTGAATGATCATACGTAGCTAAAAAAACACCCTAATCGGTTTGCTTAACCTCAAGCACGATTAGGGTATTTTATGTTGCGTCATTATTGATTACTGATCATAGTCAAGCTAAATGCTCAAGAAATCCTTTTGTTTGAACTCTGGATTTGGATAATGATAGAAGCCTTCACCTGATTCTACTCCTAACTTACCTTGGTCAAGGAGGCCCTTTAACGCATCTGCAAGAGGTTGTGTATTTGCCTCAGGGTGAGCTTGAGCCTCTGCTAAAGTAATGTTGTAAGCAGTTCGGATGCCAACAACGTCTAAGATTGCGAATGGTCCCATTGGCGCACCAGTTGCTGCCATCCATGTTCGATCAATCATTTGTGGATCCGCTACGCCTTTTACCCAGAGGTCTTCACCGGCACTGAGAAGTGGAATTAAAAGTGAGTTCAAAATATAACCGGGTTGCTCTTTCTTCAACTGAATTGGAATCATCCCAATATCCCGGGCAAATTGAACAATTTCCTTATAAATTGCTGGATCAGTCTTTGGTGAGCCCATGATTTCTGCCGTGTTGTTCAACCAAACTTGGTTTGCAAAGTGCATGTTTAGGAATTGAGATGGCCGACCGGTATCTTCCATGAACATGCTTGGAACCAATGTTGAAGAATTACTGGTAAAGATCGCACTCTTTGGCGCCATTTTAGCTATTTTTGAATAGAAGTCCTTCTTGATATCTGGACGTTCAGGAATCGCTTCAATAACCAAGTCAGCATTAGCAACTGCTTTTTCCAAATCCCAACTGTAGCTAATATTAGCGAGACCTTTTTCAAAATCTGCATCGGTTGCCGCAATATCGTGTTTATACGAATGCCGCAAGCCCTTGATTCGATCCTTTGCTTTGTTAATTGCATCTTCATTAATGTCATAAACTGTGACGTTAAATCCTTTGAAAGCAGCCTGGAAAGCAATTTGACTGCCTAAAACACCACTACCTGCAACCGTTACGTTTTTAATTGCCATAACGAAAATCCCCCTTAGAATATCAAGACAATACATATATAAAGAAAATAACCACTTGGAACTATAAGAATACGTCCTGCCACTCCTAAAATGTTTTCTCACCGGTTGTGTTAACCATTTCGAAACGCAGCCGTTAATACTAGTGATATGACGAAAAGAATCAAAACAGACGAAATATTTACTTTTCCAAAAATAAAAGTAATAAAGAGAATGATGGTTACCAACCAAATAATTACTAACAAGATTGACATAGACCTTGACATAGATTTTTTCATTCATATCACCCTCAAGCGTATTGAAAGCGCTTGCGCTTACACCATAATTATAAATTAGCTAGGAACAAAAGCAATCAAAGTGATTATTAATTATCCCAATTTATTTAACTAAGTGAGAACCAGATCGGAAACTTTTCCGCAACCATTAGTTGCATCCCCATGCGCCAATGATTCGCGTGCATTTTGATGACAATTAGGTAATGATAAATTGTATCAGATGCCCAATTACTGATTGGCAGTTTAGCCTACACCGCCCTCTTCTTGGCGATCGGATTAGTGTCATTCCGTAGGCAAAATGTGTAGCCAATTGCTTGAATATTGAGGGAATCCATTTGGTTGCTTTTACCCATTATTCGGGTTATATTGACCGCAAATAAGGGGTGATAATTATGTTTAATTGGGAAACATTTGAGCCAGCCGAATACAGTCGCGATGAGAAGCCAAGCTTTGTGGAGTTGACCAAGCGCAGCTACGTGACCGCCGAAGGAGATGCTGATGACCATTCTGCAGATCCTAACTTTTTAAGGTTAGCAGCCGCTGCCGCTCGAATTGCTAAGATAATTAGTGGTGGACCCGACAAAGGGATTCCAGTTTCTGGATTTAAAGAATATGTGCTATATCCAGTTCAAGCGGTCTGGACAGCCCAGGGGAACAATGAACATTTTAAAATTTGGATTAAACAGCCATTATTCATTGATGAAGCTGATTTTTCAGCTGCGATGACCCAAATTGATTTCGATAACTTTGATGAAGATGAGGTTCACTTTGAACATCTGGCAGAAGGAACCGAGATTCAGACGATTAACTATGGTGCAGTCACAGCTGATGCACCAGCGTTCCAAGTCCTAGACGAAGCCATTAAGAGCAGTGACTATCAGCGCCTCCATGCAGATCAACATCGGGAAGTCTACATTGACGGCCTACCAGTTGATGCGGATAAAGTAGTCTTGGTTAGGTTTGAAATCGATCCCAATGGCCACTCACTACCGGGATTGGTTCATAATTAAATAGGAAATTAATTGAGATTCGTTTTGGTAATCCGCTGAAACGGATCTTTTTTTGACGAATTCGTCGCAATTTTAAAAGAGACATGTTATAGTGTAACAGTAAAATATAACACTAGGGAGGTGGCACAATGAAATTCGACGATAAGATCCCGATTTATTATCAAATTAAGAATTACATTTATGGTCAGATTATTACCGGTAAACTGACTCCCGGCGAAAAGATCCCGGCAGTCAGACAACTAGCCATTGATTTGACGGTTAATGTCAATACAGTGCAAAGAGCGTTAGGGGAGCTGATTTCTGAAGGTATTCTGGAATCCAGACGCGGTTTAGGGAACTTTGTAACCGAAGATCAGGCCACTATTGAAGAAATGAAACATAAACTGATTATGGAACGGTTGCATGAGATGTACGAGAATTTACATGACTTAAACGTCACGGATGATGAAATTGTTCAGTATCTTAGACAGTATATAAAGGATAGGAGGACCACTAAAGATGGCCAATACAATTGAGATTGAGAATTTAACGTATCACAAGAATTACCGCCGTATTTTGGAAAATATCAACTTACAGATTGAGCAAGGTAAGACGGTTGGTCTCCTTGGTGAAAATGGGGCTGGGAAAACGACCTTGATGCGATTGATTGCTGGCGTTGCCAAAGGTGCTCATGGAACGGTTAAGATTGACGGTGAAGATCAAGTGGCCGCCAAGAAAGCGGAAGTGAGCTTTAGCGGCCAGCTGGACGGCTTTAACCCAAGCATGCGAATTGACAAAATCATCCGATTCTATGAAGACGTTTATCCAGACTTTTCAACTGACCGATATAATCAAATTGCTGGTTTCCTGCAGATTGATGAGGGGTTGCGGTTATCGGCTTTGTCCAAAGGGATGAAGGAAAAGTTAGTCATTGGCTTGACCTTATCTCGAGATACCAAGGTTTACTTGCTGGATGAGCCCTTTGGCGGCATCGACAGTATGAGCCGCAAGAAGATTATCCAAAGTATCATCAAATGGAAATCCCCGGATTCCGTGATTGTGGTTTCCGATCACTATGTTTCCGAAATTGCCAGTATCCTAGATGAAGTGGTGATTATTAAAGATAAGACGATTTACACTAAGAAAAGCGCTGAAGAAATTCGCGCTCAATACGCAGAAGGCATTGAACAGTATTACGAGAGTATTTATGAAGGGAATGATCTGAATGACTAGTTTTACCAGTATAACCAAAGCACTGGCGCGACCCAAAATTTCAATTATCAATCGGATTTTGGTCGTCGATGTTTTGGCGATTGTGTTGACAATTCTGTTTGAGGTTTACAAAGGGACGTTGAGCGGGATCGATCCCTTACAAATTTCCTTGGCCTATTCAATGATTGCCTACTTTGCGGCATTTGTGCTGCTATCAAGAAATATGGAACATGTTTACATCAGCAGTGCTTATCGACTGATTCCCGTCAGTGATACCAAGTTATATTCCGCTAACCTCTTATCAGGCCTAATTGGAATGCTTTACTTAGGATTAACCCAAGCTGGGTTGGCATTGATTACCTCAGCCCTGAACTTTCCAGAAATTGTGAAGCAAACTCGGCAAATGATTTCTGACACTTATCAACATTCCGACAAAGCCCACTTTGGGGAAAATTTAACTTTCATGATTATCGGGGGCATCCTATTGGCAATCGCGATGGTCTTGCTTCTCTGGGCCACAATCAGTCTAATCCATTTGATTGGTAATTCATTGACGAGTTTCTTGCCAGATGGCCGGCAAAAATTCTTTAAATTTATCCTGTATGTCGTCGTGATTGTTGGCTTCCTGTATTTGTCCTCTTATATTCTTGGCCTGATCGGGTTCTTTACCAACTACTATAAGTTGTTTAACTTTAATAATTTCTATCTGCAATTTTTCCTTGGGATTGGTTACTTTTATGTCATGGCATTAGTGGAGTCAGCGGCCAGTGTTTATCTGTTGAAGCATTGGGTGGAAACTGAAAATTAGGATGATAAAACAACAACCCCGAACGTCTACAAAGTAGAGGTTGGGGGTTGAATCCATAGTAGATGAATATTATATTGTCTTAGCCAACAGGTGTAATTTAGACAATAGATTCAGTATTGGCTTAAGATCGATATTGTAAGACAATTGAGCCAAGAGGATGAAGGTAAGGATCACTCGATGATGTGCAAATCACTTAATAAAAATATGCAAACTACTAGTTTTCGATTTCCGAAAACAGGTTACCTAAATACTTACAAATGTTGATATAGCAACGTTGCTCTAAAGGAAAGCTAGCCAAATGAGGATTTTAGACTTACGTTTAGGGGGATCAAGATGATCGATAGTCATTTTGCTCAAAAACTGAAGAAAACAAGAAGGGATTTGGCGATCACCCAGCAGCAATTGGCCGACCGACTCCATGTCTCCAGAAAAACCGTTTCGGGTTGGGAGACTGGCCGGAATCGACCAGATATTGATATGCTGCGGCAGATGGCCAGAATTTATCATCTGTCCCTCGATGAGTTGGTATCTGGTGCGCAGGTGTCTGAATGGCAAAAGGTTGTAAACAGAGCGCCAATCTCATCAGTTAATCGGCTAACGACCACCTTGCTTGATATTATGCTGGCAATTCTGCTAATTGAGCGGTTCACCCAAGACACAACTCATTATAATGTTTTCATTTTGATTGACTGGATATTTGTCTTTGGCGTGATACTGAGACTGTTGGTCAGTCAGTGGGGGCTAAAATTGATTCACTCTGTCCATTCACCGGTGTTTTTAATTGGGTATGCGCTGTTAATTGCGGTGCTGCTCTATAGCGCCCTTACTAATCTATTTACGATGGGGTTTGTATTTCAGTTTGTGTTCGTGGTCGTTAGCTTGGTGGGAATCATCAATTTCGTGATTATTGGCCGAGATGTGATCATCCACCGCAAATTACAATGAATCCGTCGTGATGTTGAGCAGGTTAAATCGATCACTCTTGTTTTCTTTAGTTAACTGATCCTTAAATTCCAGAATTAGGGATTGGATACTTTAATGAACATGGGGACGATTTTATGCTTAGAGTTCGTCATATCAATACCTTTATTGGTAGAAAGAAAATTATCAAAGACGTTTCGTTTCAAGTAAACCCTGGCTCAATTGTCGGCTTGATTGGACCAAATGGCGCTGGAAAAACAACGATTATGAAGACGATCCTTGGATTAACCAAGTTTACCGGGAACATTTCGGTCGAAGATAAAAATGTCACCGAAAATAACCACGCCGCGCTAACCAGAGTGGGGGCGTTAATTGAACATCCAGCCATCTACCCGTTTTTAACGGGCCTGGAAAACTTAAAGCTGTATTCTTTGGACGAAGCCGATATGAACAACATCGTTTCAATGCTCAAGATGGATACTTATATCAATACCAAGTCGAAGGGGTATTCAATGGGGATGAAGCAAAAATTGGGCATTGCGATTGCCTTGCTTAACAAGCCCCAGCTGGTTATTTTGGATGAACAGATGAATGGCCTCGATATTGAAGCCACCATTTTAATTCGCCAGATTATCAAGCAATATGCAGCTCAGGGATCGGCGTTTCTAATTTCGAGCCACGTCCTCGGTGAATTGCAAAAAGTGATGACTAATGTTCTGCTGATTACCGAGGGAAAAATTATTGTCGATGAACCAATCGATGAATTTAACCGGGTCAGCCGGCAGCAGTACCACTTGTTAACTGAAGATATGCCAGCGACTGAGAAGTTGTTTGCTGAAAATCAAATTCCAGTTACCAAATCAGATGACTATCTGGTAATTCCTCACGAGCTTTCGTATTAAGTTCAAGATCTGCTCTATTCTCACCACATTCGCTTAGTGGAGCTGTCGCCTCAGGGATTGAGTTTCGAGCAAACGGTTGTTAGTTTGCTTCAGCAGCAAAGAAGGCAAAACCATGAAAAATAGTCTAAAGCAGGAACTTTATAAATTTAGGCACCAACGAATTCCGTTGTATGGCGGAATTGCATTGGTCGTTTTGATGTTGTACAGTGCTGTATCATCGTCTAACCCCAGCCGAATGCTGATTGCCCAAGGCTTTGGTGCCGGCCAGTGGCTCACGATTATTATGATTGCAATTGCATCAACCTTTGTGGCGATGGAGTATCAGAACCGCACGATTATGACGTTGTTTTATAAGAACTCTAATAAATCAGCAATTTACTTTGCTAAATTCATTGTAATGCTGATTTACGGCGCCTTAATGTCACTTTTAGGATTGGTTTTGACCTTTGTCTTAAAGGCAGTTATGGTGGGTAGCAAGTATTCGTGGGGCGCAATGTATGGTCAGCATAGTTTGCTGATTGATCTACTTCTGAATACTGCCGGATTTTATATTTATCTGTTATTTATTATTGCCGTCGCCTTTCTCTTAATCACATTGATTCGCGTCAATGCGGCCGTCGTTGGTATTGGGCTCGTAATTATCTTCATGGGCGCTGAATTTTCTTCGCTCGTCATGAGTGCTTTGCCGCATTTTAGCGCAATCATCAAATGGAATCCGCTCAATTTGGTTTTTGTGATTAACCAGTTCGCTAACAGTAGTTATGAGAAATATTCCAACCTCAGTTTGCCACAGATTATCATTGGTAATTTGATTTATGCAGTTATCTTCATTGCCATTGGGGATGTTCTGTTTAAAAGCAGACGGGTTTAGTTGAGGAAGGTGAATATCATGAGTAAAAGTTTATATCGCGAATTTTACAAATTTGGTCATAAGAAGCTGACGTGGTTTGCCCCTTTGTTATTATTAGTGTTCATGATTTTGATCAGCGATTATCCGTCTAACCGCTTGTTGGCCATGTTGACCTACGATTCTCCGGATGCAATTATGATCATTCTGGTGATCGTCGGGACCACTATGTTTTCGATGGAATTTCAGAACAATGCGATTTTAACGTTGCTCTATAAATCACCCAGGATGTTGTCTGTCTATTTAGACAAGTTCATTACGATTTTTATCTATAACTTGATCTTGCACGCCCTGGCAATTATCTTCACCTTTGCCCTCGCCGCAACGATCAACCCAGTTTCCTGGTTTGCGGTTTATCAGTATCATCAGCCGCTAATCGTGAACATGTTTTTGGCAACTGGCGTGGACATTTTAACAACGACACTGATCATTAGTGTGGTATTTTTGATTTCCACCTTGATCAACTCAAATGCGGTGGTGGTAACCGCTGGCTTAGCAGTCATGTTCTTTGGTGAGGCAATCTCAAGCGATTTAACGCGCGGATCTTCTGCGTTGACGCCATTAGCTAAATGGAATCCGTTTAATATGACGATGCTTACTCATCAATATGTTAATTATGCTGGGTATTACGACACCACACTATTATCAAATGCTCAATTAGCAACCGGTGCCCTGGCTTATATTCTCGTATTCTTTGCCTGTGGGTATCTCATATTTAGGAAGAAGCGCTTTTAGAAACCGAAACGGAAACCAAGCTAAAGGTTTGCAAATAATCACTAACCAATAAAGAGATCGTCACTGTTCAGTCAAGTTACTGAGCAGTTTTTTGTCTCTAAAAGTGGCGCCGTTATGCTCAAATTAGCCACGATCAAATAAATTGTTAGTAATTCATCCCAGTTAGTGGTTAAGTAAAGGTGAAACCAGATGAGGAGGCGAATGATCATGGCAGAAACAATTGGGCAACGAATCAAATCTAAACGGATGGAACTGGGGTTAACCCAAAGCGAAGTGGCCGAGAAATTATTTGTGACCCAACAGACGGTTGCCCGTTGGGAAGGTGACAAGCACTTGCCACCCATCACCGCTTTGGAAGATCTGGCGAAGCTCTTTGATGTCGATGTGGCTGACTTCTTTGGGGGTGAAAAAGTCGTGATGCACAAATTTAATTTCTTTGCCTTCTTTGGCAGTATGGTCTTTAATCTGTTGTTCTTCTGGTTGGTAGCCGTTTCGCTTGTCACGATCTTCTTGACCAATTGGGGGATGATCAGCGGCTGCATCATTTCACCGTTAGTCGTCATTTATCAAGCAGTTGCCGATATTCGACCGTTTGAATGGCTGCGGTTTGGGAGCGCCAGTCTCTTAGCTGTTATCGCTGTGGCTGTTCTGCCAATCTGATGGAAACTGAACACCTACATCTGGCGCGTCTTAAAAGCTTACTACCGTTATAACGTCAATTCGATCTTTTATGAGATGACGCCGGTCAAGCGGGCAAAAAAATGACGGTAGATCGAACTGCTGATGAAAGGGATGGTTACCGTGCTCAGGATTACTTGGTTGCAATTTAAACACTCATTTAAAGTGTGGCTGTTAACGTTGCTGCTGTTTGTTGTCACGGGAATTCTGGTTGGGGCTTGTTTAAACGCAGTCTTTGCGATTGCGGACTACTACCCCAACCTGCCTAAAGCCCATAATCCAACCGACTTGTTTTTGTACCCCTTGGTTTTTGGCTTGATTACGGTTTTGCTTGTCTCCAGTGGCGTTGTGAAGCTGGTCATCAATAGCTTGAGTCAAGAGTACGCTTTGTGGACCATTCTGGGGGCCAATCCCCGTCAGCTTGCCGGATTAATTGGCGGGCAAATGGCGCTAATCGCCGCGCTTGGCAGCCTGGTTGGCTTTATCTTATCAGTGCCATTTATGGTGCCAGTTGATCAGTGGTTTGTCGTTACATTGCTCGGCAGCGAGTGGACGTCCAAAATCCCTCAGATACCGCAATCATTCTCGCTGACAGCTTGTCTATTAACCGTTTTGTTTACTGTCGGCGTATCTGGGCTGGCCGGTTATTTACATGCTCATAAGCTATTTGTGAATTCCCAAGATGATTTATTAACCTTTAAGAAGAGCCGGTCTGCTTTTCAGCGCCTTAGCCAAGCATTGTTGATTGTTGCCAGTGCAGCCGGGTTGGCATTTTGCTATTGGAATTCATTGAGCATCACCCCGCAAGCTCAAGCCTATCTTGAAAAGCGTCATTTTTATGAAGCTGGCAAAACCTATATTCCCAATTTAATGTTGATTTTATTGTTTTCAATTATCTTATTCGCCTTGATTGCAAAAATTGTTTTACCTTGGGTGATTCAATTATGGACGTGGCTGCTGCCAAGAAAATCATCGGCAACGGTCAATGATGCATTTTGGAGTACCGTTTTTGACAGGGAATATTTGACTTCCTTGATCTCTCCACTGGTTGCTGGCTCATTTATGTTGACCGGGATTACTTGCATTGCTGGAGAGATCAGTAATGGTGGCCCCAATGCGGCTGCTGCAGCTAATACCCGTGAATCTGTCATTGGTTTTGTTGGGGTGCCCTTATTAATCATCCTCGCTAACGTTTTAACCATTACGATTCTCACCAGTGCCCAAAAACGGGCTGGGATAAGGCAACTCTCTCGATTGGGCTTTGCCCGAAGGAATTTAGTTGTAGAAAAGGTTCAAGAAGCGTTGATTTATGCCACAACATTTTTCATTTGTGCCGTACTGGGAATTTTACCATTTAACCTACTGACGAATCATATTGTGTTGATGACCCATCGGACAATTGCCTTATCAGAGTGGTCGATTTTTACCTGGCCGCTTTGGTTGTGGCTGATTATGATAATTTTTATTGCACTGGTTGGTAGTTGGCAAGTTAGAGTTGTTTCTAACAGATTAATGGATAATTAACCTGGTAATGGAATTCTTGAATAGTTATGCGTTAAGCAACTTAATTGTTATTTCACTGAATAGATGATAGACCAAAAGTGGCCTAATTGATGTCGAATTTAAGCGCAGATTAATAGAAAGGGTGAGCAACATGAACCAACAAGTCATTAGCATTCAAAATATCACGAAAACAGTTACAACTGGTGGCAAGGAGAAAAATTTAGAAATTCTTCATGGTGTTTCGTTAACAGCTAATCAAGGGGAATTTCTAAGTATTGTAGGGCCCTCCGGATCTGGAAAATCGACGCTGTTACATTGTATGTCGGGATTGTCCAAGCCGACTTCTGGTTCGGTGACTATTCTCGGGGTGGATCCTTATAAGCTGCGCCCCGCTAAGTCGGCAATTTTTCGCCGAACCCAAGTTGGTTTTATCTTTCAGTCGTACAATTTAATTCCAGCCCTACCGGCGTTCGACAATATTGTGTTGCCATTAAGACTCTCCCGAAAAAAGGTTGATGAACAAAAGATTGATCAATTATTGAAAGACATTAATTTTAACGCGGATCCAGCCAACTTTGTCACCGCGCTGTCTGGTGGTGAACGACAAAAGGTGGCCATTGCCCGGGTACTGGTTTCCAACTGTCGGGTGATCTTCGCTGATGAACCAACTGGCGCACTGGATTCAGTTTCTGGCAAGATTATCTTCGGATTATTGCGAGATCTGACCAAGCAAGGGGTTTGTGTCGTCATGGTGACCCATGATATTGAAATGGCTGCCCACACGGATCGAGCAATTACCTTACGGGATGGTCAGCTGCGCCAGATACTGGATAAGCCAAACGCGCAAGAGCTGTTTGAAGCATTGAACGCTGAAAAGAAGTGATCGTCATGATTAAGATGATTTGGTTGCAATTTAAATATTCTTGGAGAGCCTGGTTAGGTGCAGGAGTTGTGTTTGTGATCGCCAGTATTTTGATGGGGATGAGCCTGACCGGATTGATTACGTTTGCGATGATGAATCAAGCGGTATTAGGGCCACACAACCCAACACCAGTCTTTATTTTCCCGGCAATCTTTGGGTTGATGACGTTATTTATGGCATTAAGCGGCGTGGTCCGGTTGGTAGTTCAAAGCCTGAGTCGCGAGTACGTTCAGTGGGAAATTCTGGGGACTAACCCACGGCAATTATCGATGATTATTGGTGGCCAGGTTGGCATTGTTGGTGCCATTAGCGGCGTCGTTGGTTATCTGATTTCGGTTCCCGCAATTCAGTCGTTTTACGCTTGGGCGCAAGGGCTGACCGGCAAAGCTTGGTTTCCAGATGGACATCTTACATTCTCGTGGTTAGCGTTTTTGGCCACTGTATTATCAATTGCCATTATTAGTGGTGGGGCGGGGTTTGCCCATTCCCACAAATTATTTGCGAATGCCCGTAATGAGATTCTTAAGTTCAAACAAAGCAGTAATCGACCTTACTCGTGGCTTCGATTGGCAGTTGTGATCATTTCTGGTGTCTTTCTGCTATTAGGATTTCGAAGTTCCTTAACCATCACCCCTTTAATCCGCACCACAATTCGGCACGGGTATCATCTAGAAGCGGTTGCCCAATACGTTGGTCCAGTCATGGAAATCATGTTTTGGGGGATTGTCTTCTTCGTTGCAATTACGCCAATTATCCTGCCTTGGGTAATTAAAGGCTGGACAACTTTACTGCCAAGGAAACGAGTCGCCACCACGAATTTGGCTTATCGCAACACGCTGTTAAATCGGTCTTATGCAGCGTCACTGATTGGTCCACTGTTCGGTGGCTCATTTCTGTTAACGGGGATGACTTACCTGACGATGACTTTTCCGGGAAACGGGAATAAAAACCAATTTATTGATGCGATTCTCTCATTTGCCTTTTATTTAGGGGCGCCAATGATTATTATTTTGGCCAATGTGCTCACCATCACCATGATTGTCAGTAAGCAACAAGCTAATGACTTAGATTTAATGTCATTATTGGGATTCACTCCAGCCGGTCTATTCGTCGAGCGCGTTTGGGAAAGCGTGATCTATTCAGGCACTTTCCTAATTTGTGCCGTGGTGGGCAATTTGCCATTGTATTTAACTGTGAAACAAATTGTGATCAATACCCAAAACACCCGCCAGTTATCGATCGCTTCCACGTGGTATTGGCCAATGTGGTTATTTATTGCGATGCTCGTTTTCATTGTGGCAGTGAATGCTTGGCAAGTGAGGCGGTTTGCTAGGAGAAGTCGCCGCATTGTGGCATAGTTAATGCTGAGGTGAAATTATGAATTTAGGAGAACCGTCTATGAAGTCAGATATCGTGATTTATCCCGTCGTGTTAGTCGAAGATGCAAGCCATTATTTTGTTGAAGCTCCCGATTTTCCTAATGGCTTTACCCAAGGAGATAACATGATCGATGCAATTAAAATGGCGATGGACCTAATCGGTAACTTATTACAAGATAAAATAAACTACCCGAAGCCTTCAGAAATTAGGACTATTAGGCTGAAAGCTAATGAGCAGGTTGTTTATGTTTCAGTTGATCTTACGGAATTTAGAATGCAACATCCAGAAGTGACGAAGATTACTGTTAAGATTCCAGCATACTTGGATCAGTTGGCTCGTGAGCATGAGCTGAATCTGTCACAAGTAACAACAAGTGTTTTGAAAGCTAAGTTTGGTTGTTAAAGAAGGGTTCTTGAGCAGAGTTTTGTTCAAGAACCGTTTTAAAGTCGATAATTTAATTAAAATAATTTTGTGCGTTCGTGCCATTCTGTCCTCAAAACGCCGTACTTCACTGAATCGTAATACCGCCCCTGCCAGAACCTGACCTGACGAATGCGACCCTCGAGCTTCATGCCTACCTTATCACCAAGGGCGATCATCCGTTGATTGCCAGACCAAGTGGTAAAGCCGAGATGTGGTAAGTTGGTGACCTGATTAAAAAGGTGGCTGATCCAGAGTTGGAGGGCGATTTGACCAATGTGTTTGCCCCATAAGTCATCTCGATAAATAACAATGCCCACTTCCAGCCATCGTTTTAAGCGACCGTCTTCAAAATAAGCTGAAACAGAGCCAACTATTTCATCATTAAATGTAATTACCCAGTGAAAATCATTATGAAGCCATTTTTTAGGGCCAATGGTCGTGATAAATTTAGCTTGAGAAGGCAGTTGATCATGAAAGTAGGGTCCATTCCACTTGGTCCATTCAGCATGGGGATTGCTAAAAGCCAATTGCCAAAAGGACTGCAATTCATTAGATTGTAAAGGACGGATTTTAATTTCACTAGTTTCCATGAGGTCACCTTCAAATTTTTCCTTTAGTATAGTGTATCGGTTATCGGATGGCAAAACGAAAACTTAGGTTGTTTAATAACTTTGGGACAAAGCAGAAATGTTTTGTCCTATTTTTTATCTAAATGCCCTTGACATAAATTCTGATCGTGGCATAATTGTAAAACGTAATGATTACTGTTTAAACAAAAATGTAAAAATGGAAGGAGAGGTGGTTGGCATGAGAAAAAATATTGTTCTGGAATGCGTTGAGACCAAAGAGCGAATTTACTTGACCAGCAAGAACCTAACTAACAATCCAGATCGACTCGAACTCAAGAAGTATTCACCAAAATTACGCCGAAAGGCACTTTTTCGAGAAGTTAAATAATTAGGAGGAATGAGTAGTGGCAAAAAAGTCTAAAATTGCAAAAGCAGAAAAACAAAAGCAGTTGATTGCCAAGTACGCGGTATTGAGACGTGAATTAAAGGCAAAGGGCGACTATGAAGCCTTGCGCAAGTTACCTAAGGATTCCAACCCGAACCGGCTTCGCAACCGAGATCATCTAGATGGTCGTCCCCGAGGTTACATGCGCAAGTTTGATATGTCGCGATTGAACTTTAGAAAGTATGCCCACCTTGGTCAAATTCCTGGCGTTCACAAGGCCAGCTGGTAATCGACGACAATCTAATTCATAAGGAGAAAGCAATGGAAAAGCAAGATTTAGCAAGTGCCTACCGGCGACTAAAAAGTCCGAACATCAAGACTCGCAAACGGGCATTGAAGATCATTAAGGAAGTTAAAACGCAAAAGCGCCGTTCCAACCTTGATTAATGGCGGTTTAGAACTAAATAGTGATGACAACTGGGTTAGACAAATGAGCGGTCATTTGTTATTAACCCAGTTTTTGTCGAAATATGTTTAAGCAATAGCTAGTTGAACGCACAAAAAATAATCAAAAGCCCAATTGCTTGACTTGATATAAGATAATTCATAAACTGACATCAAATTATACTTATCGGAAACTAGGATTTTCGTCATGTAAACCAGAAATTGGATAACGTAAACTAATGGTTTCTTGGCTTGAAACCGACAGGTGATACGATAGAAGTAAAGTTTGTTAAGCGATAATGTTTCACAATTAGCTAACACCATTGCTTATTGACGTTACATGCTTAAAGAAGGGTGATTGCCATGAATTTGAAACGAATTTTCTTTTCAATTATATTCGGAATTTTGAACATTACGGCACTCCTACTTTTAATGAGTCCAATCATGGCAATTTTTAATCGTCAGTTCCAAGAGAGCGATTTGTATCAGATTATTCTGGTGGTGACCATCACGTTGGTTCTTGATGTCGGAACGTTTCAACAGATTCAAAACTGAGTCAGTTTGCGCAAACTGGTTAATTGCGGTATCTTTAAAGGCAACAATTAGATTGAGGAGATGGATCACATTAAAAAGCTGATTATTGCCGCAGGCTGCTTTATGTTAGTGATGTGTGCAGAGCTTCACGTCAATGCGGCGACCTATCGAGTTTCGCACGTATCCGCCCTGTCTTGGGAAGCCAAGTATGACGTTACCACTCACGGCAATCGGATTACGGATGTTTCTCATGTGAAGGCGAAAGGGTTAGTGGGGTCAATCGTCAAAAAGTACGTTTCCCAACCCGCCAACAATAAAGTGACGTTACATATGACAAGAAAAGTCGGCAACGTTGTCTATCGCACATACTTGAAGACGAAGGTTGCCGACCATAAAATTCACGTGACCGCTAATTAATTTTGTATATTTTCGTTCCAGATGGATGAATCCAATTATCACTGATAATCACGTAAACGCTAATTAAACTAATTAAGATGACAACAGCCGAAACCACAATAATTGTTTTGTGGAGGCTGTTGTATTTGTTATTCCGCCAAAGCACGTACATTGGCAGAAAAATCCCTACTATTGGTACCAGTGCGGACACCAACGAGAGGATGAGGAGGATAATGCCCTCATCGTTATTTTGATAAAGTTCCATTGATACCGGTTTAGGTTTGTCGTCTCCCATGGGGATGGTTTGCTGTTCCTGAATTTCCTGTTTAAGTTGGTTATTTTTTTGGAGCAGCTGATCCGTTGAAGTTTGATAGATTCGACTTAATGAGACGAGGTTGTCAATGTCTGGGTAGCCACGGCCATTTTCCCATTTAGAGATTGACTGACGGGAGATATGTAGGATGGTTGCGACTTCGTTTTGCGATAACCCGCGATTGATGCGGGCTTTTTTGAGTTGTCTGGCTAAATCCTCCATGTAAATCCCACCTTTCTAAATTCTTCTATATACAATATAGCATTTATTAATAAGTTTTCGAAGAAAAAATTAGATCGCAAACGTAAACCGGATGTAAACCAAGAAGTTCTTTTGTTGGGTTTCCGATTATGATAAGGTTAAAACATTAATTGAATAGAGAAGGGAGGCTAATTTGGTGCTTTGGCTGTTGGTGATTGTGACCCTTGTTGCCGCATTGGTTGGTTTACTGGTAAAGGTGCGTTTTAAGCTTAATCAATTGTCAGTTAAGGGATACTTGCCGTTTTTAATTCTGTCTTCGTCGATTTGTTTAACAATATATATCATCTCGATTCTTCAGCAAAATACATATTGAAGAGGTGGTTTGGATGTTTCCAAAAATTAAGATGACAAAGGGGATCATGATTAGCCTGATTGCCTATGGCATGTTTGTAATCTTGTTATTGATGAGTGCGGTTGGGAAATAGTTCTTTCAACCGCCCATTCATTTAACGTTTAGCGTCTCGCTTGGTTCGTTGATCGACCCAGTCGTGGTTTTGGGCAAGTTGGTCCTCGTTTATTTAGTGGTCTCGCTTATCCCCATAAGATGGATCCTGGTGGTGCCGACATTCTTATTCTATCCAGTTGTTTTGATGGACTTACTGGGGTCAATCATCTTTTTAATAAATGGTAATATTGGCGGCTTGCTGGCAGGACTGTTGCAAATGATCACATTTGCCATGATTCTGTACTTCCTATCGAAGATAACCCTGCGAACCATTCACAATAATCAGTACAGCAAAAGTAGTCATTACGTGATCAGGTGGGTTCGAGCATTAAAGATGTCAATTCCTGAATATTCGCAGCCACTGCTGTTTTGGATGGTTATCCACTAGCTGGCTTTAGCATTTGTTCAAACTAAATAGCCTTAAAAGGACCAACCGAGCAGATAGATCCCGATTAATAGGGTTAGGATAAGTCCAACGACAGCACCAAGCAGCGCCGAGAAAATGATGACAACGGTGCGTTGCTTGGTGCCTGTTTGATTCGGAGCAACCTCACCGGTCTTTAAGTAGTGTAGGATTTGCTGGTAAGTGTTGAGCTCAAAATTTCTGGTTTTGGTGGTTAAGGTAATCGACAGGACAACCCCCAACGGCGCAAAAACAGCGACCAACATCATTGCAATGCCAGCTGGCAACCACCGCATACTTATTAACGAAAGATAGGTGAACAGGACACAAATCAGGATACCGAAAATTTGCCACTGGATGCCACGTTTCAAGAGCTTGCCCCGCATGGATTGAATGTCCCCATTTACTAGATCATCTAATGACACCCCATATAAGTCACAAAGTAATTGGAGACTTTGAATGTCGGGATAGGTGCGCCCATTTTCCCAGTGGGAGACGGTTTGCCTTGAAACGTGGATTTTGTTAGCAACATCAGTTTGGGTGAAACCAAATTGTTTCCGCAAATGAATTAATTGGTTTGTGACATACATGCAAACCTCAGCTCCTTAGTTTCTGGTTGGTTCTCGATTCGAATTATTCGGGTGGTAAAAGCCGTTTACAATTCTCATATCGTTAGTCGGACCACTTCTAATCCTTATCTTATCATGATATCTTGGTGACAAGCATGGATAGGTAGGATGAGGAGTGATCTTATGCAGGAAGATGAAGACTTTTTAACTCGACAAATTCGGGCAATTGGACAGGGACTGGGCGTGGCCATTAGTGGTAAGAATGGTGGGCCAAACCAGATTGTGTTTCCAAAAAAGCAGGCCGAACAATTACCTCATCAGGCTGATTTAAAAAAGCTGATTGCTGACCACCAGTATGGAGAAGCTGCGGAACGCTTATCCCGATTAGAATTTGCGATTCCTCACGAAAGCTACTTTAAGCTTAGTTTGTGGTTTTTCACCCAGCTTAATCAACTAAGTGATGATCAACTGCGACAAGGTGGTTATTCGAAGACGCTGATTTTAATCCACTTGCAATCCATAAAGCGGCAAGGGCAATAAAACGGCAAGGACAATAAAACGGCAAGGACAATAAAACAATCTAAGGATAGCTCTGGCTGAACGTTTACACGTTGCCAGTCGAAGTTACCCTTAGATTGTTTTTAGACCCAGGCATTTTCAAAGCGGCCTTCTTTTCGTAAGGCGTCGATTAATTGGCTTGCCATGTCCTCTGCCTGATCCTCACCCAAATTGGGTTTAATACTGATTAATTCTTGGGAAAGTTCGAAGGCTTCGACGGTGAGTGCTAATGAGTCCTTCAAAGTTAGGTATTGATAAAGGTCTCGGATTTGTTCGTTTGTAAATTCGTAGTTCAAAAAGATGAGGGAACTCACTTTAATGTTGAGTTGACCACAAACTTCGTTAAGGACATCTAGCAGTAAAGACTTTTTTGTATAGCTTTCCATAAGGAAATCCTCCGTTAAAGGTGAAAGAGTGCGCTGACGACAAACAGGGCAATGGTGCATAGAATAAATATCGTAAAAGTACTCAGTAAAACACTGACGATGATCCCCACCCGATGGTTGACCAACCAGGCATTTAGCACATCAATAAAACCTATAAATGCGATTCCGGCAACTGAGAAACCCAAGTTCCGCGTTTGAGAGAATATGATCAAAATTAATGCGATAATGATTAGCGACCAGCAAAGTACCGATAGTCGAAGCGAAAGGGGGCCAATTTTGATGCTTTGTTGGTTAAGCACGGCTTGACGATAATTATCGGCGTGCTGCCTTAGAGAACGATTTACTTTCATCAGTGTGGCCTCCTTATTTAAGAAACCGGTTAACAATCCGCCAACCAATGTAGCCACCAGCTAGCGCTTCACAACCGACTTCAACGAACGTTAATAAATAAAATAACGGTGTTTGCCGAACGGTTCCTTTGTAGTAATCACAAAAGAAGGCGATTGTTAGCAATAAGATGACGAGAAAAACAACCAAGAAGCGATGGGACTTTTCAGCTGCGCGATGGCGACGACTATTTGCTCTTTTCATCCCGTTGGGACCTCCAGAATTCGTAAAAGATAAACAACCAGTAAAGCACTGGCAGAGAAATAACGATCCAACTGACCACGTTGTTGGCAGAAATAGTCCAATTCAAGGCGACAATCCAAGCAATTAAGGCCAAGGTACCGATTGGATGGGTTTTAAATTCAATTAGGAAACGACGCAGTTTAGTCATGATACCGCCTTATTTATGATAATAGTCCTTTTTGCCGATTTCGTAATTTAGCCAGTAAAAAAATAACGCGACCAAAAAGATTACCAACCAACAGGCTAATAGGGTGAGCAAAATGACGCCAAAAATCATGAAGTGATGGTTGCGAACAGCCTGGATGATCATTTGGATAAAGCCAACTAAACTGTTTGATTTATGGAATAGCCAATCAATTGGCATAAAGATAATATTGACAGCAACCACAACTGCAAACCACGTATTAGCGGCTCGGGTGCTTTTCCTGGCTACTTGTTTCATGATGGGGATCCTCCTTAGCGGCCTTTTTGTGACGCTGCCATAGATCTAGGAATATACAAACACTATCAGCAATGGCAGCAAGCCCACAGATGAAGCTCAAAATAATTGACAGTGGGGCGATATGAAGATAGGTGCTGACTAATACAATTGGAATGCAGCTTAACCAGATCCAGCCGAAGATTCCGCTAATCTTGGTGTATTTGGTTGGGCGTTTGGTGATGGGATCTTCCCAGAGTTTCATACGACAGCTCCAATAATGCTAACTGTTTTCGAATGAATCGGTAATATGAATCGCAATCAGTGAAAATATGATAATGGTGGTGGCGGTTAGAAGTGGCGCTTCTGCTGGAAATAAATGAAGCCAAACTTGGCTGAGCCCCCAACTCATAATTGCGAAAACAAACGAAATGGCAAATATGATCCAAAATAGGTGCTTCTTCAAGATGTGAAATGCTCCTTTGAGGTCAAGAAATAATCATAGTATATTTTGACGATAGCATATCAACGATTACTGAACAAGAAGCCAGTAGTTTACATAGGAGAAATCGGAAACCAGTTGCCCCGGTTTCCAATTAGAGGTTATCGATTCAGAAGCTGATAGTCATTCTGCAACCCCTTCTTCGGTTAAAGATAATTACTAACAGCATATCCCATTTTAGGTAATTGGCAATACCTGCTGACGAAAAGAGTATAATTAAGAAAAAGCGATTGCTGTTGGAGGGTATATGAAACTCACTTTAGCAAAATTTAAGGCTAACTATTATTACAAAACTGACTTAATCAAGTTATGTCGAAAATATGGACTGCCCACTTATGGGACTAAAGCAGAATTAAATCACTATATCCTGCAGTACTTATCTGGAATCCCCAAGCGCGATATTCACCAAATTCGGAAACACAACCAACGGCAGCACTTGACCCAAGCAGACATTTCACTGGCGACACCGCTTGTCGGTTCAGGGTTTGTGTTTGATGATGAGGCAAGAAAGTTCTTCGCTAACTATTTTGGGGTGGCAAAGTTCTCGTTTAAAAAGAAGATGGCCGTGATCAAACGTCAGGCTGAAGCAGAGAATGATTTGACAATGACGGTTGGCGATCTTATTCGAGAATATCAGCGAAACGATGATCTGGTCAATCAGACAAAGGAAGAAAAGACCTATCAGTGGAATAACTTTGTGAAGGATTTTTGCGCGGATCCCGCCAGTCAGCAATTCCCAAATAAAATGAAAGTTGCTGCGATTCTCTGGGGTCGGGTTAAGCGGTCAATGGGGCCGAAAGAATATCACCATCAACTGCTCAGTGAGTATGTAAGTGATAATCGGTCATAAGTAGCGCTTAATATTGGCTGAGTGTTCAAGTTTACATTTCAAGATTTCCATGATATATTGATGTTGCAAAGAAATCATGTCAATAAGAACACCAAAGCCCTTAACAGTGACTGGCCAGTTAACTGTTAAGGGCTTTTTTGTGGGCTGATTATCGCCTATTCGCTTTACTTGCGATGCTTGTGACTCAGCCAGTCAACAAACCACGCGGTGATCAATGCTACCGCAAGTGGGGCAAGGAAATCATGAATCAATAAGAACACCTCCTAACTGACGCTAGGTAGGCGACCTTAATAGTATACCAAGTTTATAAAATTGAATGTATGAAAATAATGAACTTAGAAGATGTATAGTCTATATCAGAACCATTATAACTTTAGCATGGGTCAGACCTACAAAGCCAAGCTCACCTTCTGCCAATAACGATAGTAATGCCACAACATAGCAACTGATGGGATAGCAATCACGATCAACGCCACGGCATTGATAATCATTGGTGCGTAAGCGTGAACCAGCAAAATGTAGGCGGCAATTAAACTAGCGCCGACGACGATCGAGCCAAAGGTCACCAAGCCAATTAGCATATTGCCAACGCCTCGGTTAAATAATTGGGTCGCATTGGTCCATGTTAAGTCCAGCAAGCGCCAGTCGCGGGTAAAGTTGTACGAACTTGCCAGAATATTACCAAGAATGACGCCGAGGGCGAGTGTCAAAATATCAAGCCAGGCCAATTTGGTTAAAAGGCCAAGTCCCACTGATAGAACAACCAAGACGGCTCCTTGGAGGCAGGTAATCAGCTTAAATTTCAACCAAAGATAGCTTTTAAACTCGATGGGCAATGATTTAATGAATGCCAAATTTTGGCGGTCTAGGGAAATGAAAATGCCAGCTAACGAACCTTGATTGATAGCCATAATGGCGACAACAATTCCGGCTAAGAAGGTTACGCCAGCATCTTGAGCCGTTAATTCTGACAAATTCAATCCATCTTGAAAGACAAAAATCAGGGTAAAGATACAAACTGGGAAAATGGTCATCGAAAACGACTGCATGAGCAAGGTTGGATTCCCTAAGAGGCCCAAATTATAACGAATGAATTGGCGGTTCATACCAGTTCCCTGATGAGATTTTCGTTTTGGTTTGCGAACCTGTTGAACATTTTCCCCGCTGAGCACTTTTGGTAACAGCACCTTTTGCATAAACAAGCCCAATATCACAACGATTACGAGCATAATTGCAATGGTGATGAGACTTTCCATCCTCAATGGGTCGGCAACTGTTTGGTGAAGTTGCGCGAATCCGGGGATGATGAATGAATTGGTTGATCGGCTGTCATCACCAGTGTTCATGACGAAGATGGCCGCAAACATCGCAATCATTGATAAGCCAGTCATCAAAAAAGTCATTAATTTTTGGTGGCTTCGATAGACTTTGGTTTGCGCAAAACTGAAAATCCCAACGGAACAAATTAAGAACAGGCAAAGATAAAACAGGATGAATATGAAGGTGCCGACTAGGATACTAATGCCGATAAAGCGGCCTGAATGAACACCACCCATCACAAAGAGGATCCACGTTGGCAGTTCCATTGGCAAAATGATCAAAACGACAATCGAAAACTTGGCAATGAACACTGCCCATTGATTTAACGGTAATGGTAGATAATCTTTGAGATCCTTACTTTCAAAGAAGACGTTATCAAGCGCTGTGATGGTTTGTCCCAAGCCAAGAACCGTAAACAAGGCAAGTAGATTAGTGAAAATACCCACATTTTGATACAAATTGGCAACGAGCATGGTGCTGCCAAAAATCAGTATGAAAAGGACACCAATTAAGCCATATTGCAACATCAGCGAGCGGTATAGGGTACCACCGCTCTTGCCCTTCTCCCGTTGGCGCCGAGTAAGCTGGGGATTTGCGTATAGCAGGTTGACCTTCATGAGCTGCCATAACTGGTGATTAATCATTGTGATCGCTCCCCTCAAGATCGTTAACCGTCTGCTGGTCAGCGGCCCTGCCAGCCATCTTGAGGTAAATGGTTTCAAGGGTGGCATTTGGCATCGTACTGAGCAGGTGCTTAACCGAGCCATTATAAATGAGGTCACCGTGGCGAAGAATTGCTAAGTCGTCACAAAGTTCCTGAGCGGTTGCCAAAACGTGGGTTGAAAAGACCACGGTCTTGCCTTTAGCAGCGTGTTTTCGCATGAGTTGTTTGAGGCCGTAAATGGCTTGAGGATCCAAACCGGTCATGGGTTCGTCCAACACCCAAATGTCTGGGTCGGGAAGTAGGGCGCCAATGACGATGGCCTTTTGACGCATGCCATGGGAAAAATCACCGATTGGCGAATCAGCGTGGGCAGTCATGTCAAATAGATCAGTCAGCTCGGATTGTCGTTTGGCCCGCAACTCTTTTGGAATTTGGTAAGCTGATGCGATCAGGTCCCAATAATCGTTAGCAGTGAGTTCCAGAAAAATATCAGGGGAGTCTGGGACGTAACCGATTCGTTTCTTAATTGCCAAGCGGTGGTCGGCCAAACTGATTCCATCAACATTAATGGTGCCTGAAGTTGGTTCGATAACACTAACCAAGCTTTTGAGCGTTGTCGATTTACCAGCACCGTTATGGCCAAGAAAGCCGAAAATTTTGCCATCGGGAATTGTTAAGGATAAATCTCTTAGGGCTACGGTTGAATTGTAAACTTTTTGCAGGTGGTTAAATTCGATCATGGGTGAGTCTCCTTTTCAACAACGAGTGGTTTCTAAAACAGGATACTGTCCCCCGAATAATGATCATTAGCTCCTCAGAATTTTGCTGGTGGATCTCTGGATGGTTTAGAAATCAGTAATAATACTATCAGACGATTGTGTGGTTTGTCGAATCCAATCTGGTAGGAAAGTCCTTCTTGCTAAGCAGAATGTACACCGAAAGTTCCCCGAATACAATGAGTTTGTGGGCTAAGATTTTGAGACAACTGTTAAAGATGGGCTGTGAGACTAAATTTGGTTATCAATAAAGTGTAAATTCAAGATACTAAAAGAAGAAATCAAAATGACTTATTTCGGCTGAGCAAGCACTAGCGCGTAATTATTCTGGATAGTCGTATAGCTGATCGTACTTGGGTAACCAGACTTATCAACTGAAGTTGCAGCGCCGTCATTGATGTAAATACCAACATGGTAGCCCTGACTTATTAAGTTACCTAATTTTTTGCTTGTATATCCTTTAGCTGCAAGCATTCTTTTGACGATAGCTGCTTTACTGGCGTTACTTGCTGCTGGTGACATTAAATAATCATGAACCGTCGTTTTATGAGTAATTAAGCCTTCGGTTGCAGTTCCCTGAATTTTCCCTAAGTCAATGACGTTTTTATAATCGTTGATTTGATTGTTGGCAGCTTGTTGAGATAATCGCAAACTAACTTGTGCATCGGGAATTAGCTTAAGTAATGCTCTAGTTAACTTTTGTGATTTATCGGTGTTTAAATAGTTTGTGTAGTCTTTATTGGAACTAAACCCGTTGATATCTTTGACAACTGCCGGGGTAAGATAACGATTCCAGACATAACCTTGAGCCTTACCGCCGAAGTTACTAATTTTATAATAGACCCGGCTTTTATGAACGAAAGACCGGGTTACATACCAAGTTGTGTATTGATAATGCTTTAAATTATGCAACTTTTTAGTGAAATGATAATTCCAAATATAAGCATTCTTCTTGGTGTTTGTATAGTAGATTGCTGCATCGGACTTTCCAGAACTCCAAGTGTATTTGTTAGTTGATGACCAAGCGTGTGATGTGACTTGTTGCGATCCTAGGCCAATGCCAAAGGCCAGTAAAATAATCGATAAAATTTTAATTTTTCTATTATGCATGATTAGGTCTCCCTTCAATGCGTATATTAATAATCTTTCAGTAACCAATCAACAATATTGATGATTGGGATGCCATCGATTTCCTTAAATTCGTAGTAGTGCTGGGTGATAACCAGTTTGCGGTAATTATCTTTAATATTAAGAAGGTTATCAGTTTCGTGGGTATTGTGCGGGATCTCATAAGTCACTTGGATATACAAGACTTCATCTATTTTTCTAGCAACAAAATCAACTTCTTTGGTGTTCAGTTTGCCAACGTTCACAGTGTAACCCCGACGAATTAATTCCAGATATACGATATTTTCCAACTGACCGCCATAATTTCCAGGGCGCCGGCCGGTCGCATTCCGCCTTAATCCCGCATCCACAATATAGTACTTTCCACTTGTTCTTAGATACTCACGCCCACGAATATCATATTGACGGGCGCGGTAAAAGAGAAAGGCGTTTTCCAGTAGTGATAAATAGCGTTCGACGGTGTGATTACTTGTCTTAATACCCTTGCTAGAAAGCGTTCTGGCAACTTTAGCCGGTTGAATAAGCTGACCAACATTATCTGAGAGGAACGCTACTAACGATTTTAGGATATCGGTGTCTCGGACGTTAGCTCGCATTGAAACATCGTTCAAAATAATGGTGTCGTATATTCCTGATAAAATTGTATCTTTAATTTGGTTATCTGCTAATACGACTGAGGGAAAACCGCCATACTGTTCATATTCATTAAAGGCTGAATCAACTTTTCGGGAGTCGGGGTCGATCTCCTTGGCCTGCAAGAATTCTTTAAAAGAAAATGGGTAAATTGGAATTTCTACATAACGGCCACTGAGGAGGGTTGCTAGTTCCCCAGAAAGCATATGGGCATTTGACCCTGTTAACACGATGTCACTGTTATAGCTTACCCGGACGGCATTGATGACGCGTTGCCAGCCGTCCACCATTTGGATTTCATCTAAAAGCAGATAGGTGCGAACGTTTTTATCTAATCGATTTGCGAGTAACGTTTGCAGTTGATCAGCTGTTTGAACTTTTAGTAGAGAAAAATCTTCAAAATTGAAATAGACGATATTTTTTCCGGAATTCCCTGTGATATGAGATAATCCCGGTAAAGCATCAAAAGGACGGATTTACCAGCACGACGAACACCAGTGATTATTTTAATGTTTTCGTTATCTTTGAACTGAATCAATTTTTTTAAGTAGGTTGGGCGTTGAATCATACGAAATCATCTCCTGTGGAAATATAGTTCTATTATAGATGGGTTGGTAAAAATATGGAAGTATACTTCCATATAATATAAATTTGGTGATAAAAGGAAGCATACTTCTATTTCTGAAATCACATGTGCAAAGAATGCGTAACCGTGTGTAAAGAATGTGTAAATAGTGGCTAAAATCCAGTATTGGCTTGAAGTAGCTGATAATTACGTGTATAAAATATTTTAGAGGTCAGATCGATAACTACCAGTTTTCGGTTTTCAATCATCTTAAATCATACATATATTTCAATTTATAATCACTGAATTCACTAGCCATTGTGTTGATGCTAGCATGAATAGCTTGCCGTCCGGACGGGTTAGCATTACCTTAAGGAGGATCACGATGATCGAACCGTATTTTGCACAACAATTAAAAGTCAGAAGGAGTGAGGCCGCTCTTACACAACAAGAACTGGCAGACAAATTACATGTTTCACGGAAAACAATCTCCAGTTGGGAAACTGGCCGGAATCGACCAGATATTGACACATTAAAACAATTGGCGGCCATTTTTCAAATCTCACTGGATGATTTGTTGGGCAATAATGGCGTTGTAAAGGTACCTGTCAAGCCTAAGGCGATAGGTCAGCACAGGTCGTCAGTGATGATTATTAATGCTTTGATTTTGGTAATTATTGTGGAACGAATTACGCAGCTTTCAACCACCCAAGGCTTAATGTGGATGAATTTGCTGTTGCTGGCAACGATTGGCTTGCGGGTGTTGATCTCTAAGCGCGGCGGGTGGATTGTCAAATCTCAATTAGCTTTTATTATGGCTGAAATGACGATTGGATTTTTGGCACTGATTAGTGGCTGGCTGCATGCCTTTCACATGGGCTTTGGCTTTTACACGACCTGTTGCGTTGTTGGTTGGGTCATGTTGATTGACGTTGCTATTCAACTGAAATGCCGGGTTCGTAATCGGTCCTGGTCGAATGATAATGAGACTGTTTCCAGGGAAAAGTGATTTTGCCAACGATAGATATTTCTATCAAAACCTTTAAAAAGCTTCCACAGATGTTAAAGTGTGATTGATCTATTAATTTGGAAGAAGGAACAATCATGCTATTTTTAAAATTCAAACAGATTTCAACCGCTGAATTGCAGAAAGAATCACCGACGGCGCCAACGATTGTCGATGTTCGTGAAGAAAACGAATTTCAAACCGGGCACATTCCAGGCGCCAAGAACTGGCCGTTATCCCAAATTACCCGTGGCATCGATGAACCAGACTATCCCCAACCTTGGTACCTCATCTGCCATTCAGGCCGTAGAAGTAAAATGGCTGCTAAAATTTTGAGTAAATCCGGCTATCACGTTATTAACGTCAAAGGTGGGATGAACGCTTGGCAGGGTGCGGTTACGAAAGCCAATTAGCCAGGTGTAGCTAAAATGAGATTAATTTGAGGTCTCAAGCGGTCTGGTCATTTGGGCCGGTTTTAGTTTGGTCGGGGCTATTCTTCAGTTGGAATTCGGCAAACATCATCCAAAGAAATTGAGGAACCCATTATGAAACAGAAATCGCTTTTATTGATCTTTAAGGCGGAGTGCCTATTGATCGCAGTCATTGTTACGACGTTATATTTACTGAAACTAGATTATTTAACACTTCACGCTAGTACGCTAATTCCTGTTGGCATCAACTTGTTGGCAGGTAGCTTGTTGATGGGGGCCGATCATAATCAATGGTTGACGTTCATTAATAACGTGTTAAAGCTATTATTAGTTTGCTTGTTTCCCTTTTCGTTAGGCCTCGCCCTTTGTCTGCTGGGATCACCATTAGTTATTAAGCTGGCAGTTTCTAACTGGTTGGTCGTGGTAATTGGGCTGATCTTATTTGGCATCATGTTGTCTCCTTTCTTGAAGGTCGTTTTGTATTCACTTCGGAGAATTGGCTGGCAAATCGCTGGGATGGTTATCTTGATGGTCACGTTTTATTTGGCCGCGTTTAATTCGCAATTTTTAAACTTTCCGGTTAATCAAGGTAATCCCGTTTTATGGTTATCATATTTTGGCTCCTTTGGCATTGCGATTGATGGGATGAATCGATGGGACTACCGGTTCCCTCGATTCCGAATTAATTCAACCGTCAATTATTGGTGGCTGGGATTGGCAGTGGCAACTGCCCTTTTAAATCTAGGGATGACGGCTGGCAGTTGGGTACGATTGTTTACGAAGTTCCAACTCGTTTTGAGCTCCCATTCACTCATCTTTATTGCCGCAACCATTATTTGGGTTGGCATTAAAGAAGAACTTATCTTTAGGTACCTATTTCTCTGGCCATTGTTGACTGTTAAAGGTCAATCGAATCGAAGAAGGATTGTGTGGGCCACTTTAATAAGTTCCGGCGCATTTGGCTTGTTTCATGCCTCAAACCTATTGAGTGGTCAGGGGTTGCTTCCAACCTTGTTGCAAATCTTTGCCGCCTTTGGGATTGGGATGCTGTTTAGCGTTATTACGTTATATACTGGCACAATTTGGATTGGCATCACGCTACATGCCATGATTGATTTAATTGGGTATCCGATGACGAGCGCCGGCGTGTTTGCTGGGGGGATGTCACCATATATGGTCGAATTTATTATCATCACCCGAATCATCGAGCTTATCGTTGTCTTTCTTATTTTGAAGAATCAAAAGAATCAGGCGGCATTTGCACAAACCCTGCAACGGATTCGCAAATAGACGCACCAAGAGAATTGACTTAAATATATTTATGTAATTGAAAACCGCAATCGTTTCCTTAATTAGGAATGATTGCGGTTTTCGTTTGCTCATAAAATCAAATTATTATGAATCTTTTCGATCAATATTCGTCATATCAAGTGGCTTCATCCAGTCATCAAAATCACTTGCATTCACATAGCCTAATTTGATGGCAGCCGTTTTCAGTTTGGTGCCATCTTGGTGAGCCAACTGAGCGATTTCAGCGGCCTTGTGATAGCCAATGTGTGGCGATAATGCGGTGACGGTCATCAATGAATTGTCGACCAAGTCTTGCATGCGATCGGCGTTAACGGTAATACCGGCTACCAACTTATCCGTGAAGTTGTGAATAATGCCGGTTAATAGCGTGGTTGATTCAAGAAAGCTAAAGATAATCACTGGTTTGTAGACATTCATTTCAAAATTCCCCTGACTGGCTGCAACTTCGATTGTCGTGTCGTTACCCATCACCCGGGTGGCGGCCATCGTAATGGCTTCAGCTTGGGTCGGATTAACCTTGCCGGGCATAATCGAGGAACCGGGTTCGTTGGCAGGGATGGTCAACTCACCATAGCCGGCTCGCGGACCACTGGCTAAGAAGCGGATATCGTTGGCGATTTTTAATAGGTCAGCCGCGAGGGTTCGAATGGCGCCGTGAGTAACCGACAACCCAGAATGACTGCTCAACCCGAAGAACTTGTTTTGCGTTCTAAATGGCAGTGAATATTCAGCTGTTAAAGTTTTGACCATTTCGATGTCAAAGCCGGGTAAGGTATTCAAACCAGTTCCCACCGCAGTACCACCGATTGGCAATTCCAACAAGGTATCACTGGTTTCTTGAATATAATGAAGATCGTGTTTCAGGGCACTCACCCAGCCGCTGATTTCTTGGCCAAACGTCAACGGCGTGGCATCTTGAAGATGTGTCCGCCCAATTTTGACGACCTGCCAGTATTGTTTTTGTTTCTGTTGCAAAGTCGCAATCAGGTGTTCGACTTCCGGCTTCAACTTGGTTAGCGCCTGGCTGGCAGAAATATTCATAGCTGTTGGGAAAGTGTCATTGGAACTCTGGGAATGGTTAACGTCATCGTTGGGCAGAATTTCAATATCCGAATTAAGCTGTTTACACAGGTTCGCGATGACTTCATTAACGTTCATGTTGGTTTGCGTTCCAGACCCCGTTTGAAAAACGTGCAACGGAAAATCGGCCATGAGGTCATGATCAGCCAACGAGAGCAATTGGCGGCAAGCTTGTTCAATCAAGGCAGTCTTTTGGGTTGGCAGACCATTCTGCTTTTCGTTTACAGTTGCGGCGGCCAGCTTGATATTAATCAGTGAACGAATTAATTGAACTGGCATGATGGGCCCAGTTGGAAAGTTATTTCGGCTCCGTTCGGTTTGCGGTCCCCATAATGCATCTTTGGGGACTTTTACTTGTCCCAAGGTATCTGCTTCAATTCGATATTCAGTCATGACGAATGCTCCTTATTAGTAGGTTGGTTCCCATTTTACCTCATTGATTGCCGCTGTGACTGACCCAATTGGTTTTTGATTCAATTTTTGACCAACTGCACTTTGCGCCACGGCAGCCGCAACCGTATCCGAAAATTGGTTGAGCTTGGTGACTGGTGGCAAAACAGCAGCTCCGGGTTGGCTAACATCGACAATCCCACCAAGGGAATGGGCGGCCGCCGAAATCATTTGGTCGTTGAGGACTGAAGCCCGAGCGGCGATTGCCCCCAGTCCGAGTCCTGGATAGATTAGGGCATTGTTGGCCTGGCCAATTTGGTAAGTCACACCGCTATAGTCAACGTTAGCCGATGGAATTCCAGTGGCCACTAATGCCTGGCCATTTGTCCACTTGATGAGATCTTCTGCGCTGGCTTCAATTAGCTTAGTGGGATTCGAAATTGGGAAGATGATTGGCCGCTTAGTGTGAGCTGCCATTTCCCTCACAACCGCTTCGGTGAAGGCACCCGGTTGAGTAGAAGTTCCGACCATAATGGTTGGGTGAACGGCTTTGACCACCGCCAGCAAGTTGGTTAACTCATCGGCGTTGGCAAATTCCGTTCGTGAACGGGCGAAGGGCTTCTGCTCAGGGGTGAGATTAGTCATATCGTCAAATAACAATCCCTGTTTATCAACCAAATAGAAGTGTTTTTTGGCTTCTGCAGGGCTTAACCCCGCACTGACCATTTCATCGTAAACCTTGCGGGTGATACCAGCCCCGGCTGTGCCCGCGCCAAAGCAAAGATAGCGCTGATCGGTTAATTGTTGCTTGGAAATATTGAGCGCGCCAATGATCCCAGCCAAGACAATGATTCCAGTTCCTTGGATGTCATCGTTAAAGACCAGGTTGCGTTCTTTGTACTGATTCAAAATTGTTGCTGCGTTGGAACGGCCAAAGTCCTCAAAATGGAGATAGACGTCGGGAAATGTTTTTTCAACGGCGGCCACAAACCGATCGATAAAATCATAATAGCGTTTCCCACGGACTCGTTTAAATTGATTTCCCAGATAAAGGGGATCGTTCAGGAGTTTCTCGTTATTGGTGCCAGCGTCGATCACGACGGGCAATACAGAACTGGGATCGATGCCGGCAGCAGCAGTATAGACCATCAGCTTGCCGACAGTGATATCAACGCCTTGGGTGCCCCAATCGCCGATTCCTAAAATGCCCTCGCCATCGGTCACACAGAGGAGACTAATTTTGCGGCCATTTGCGGCATTTTTGAGGGACGTTTCAATTGAATCGGGGTCGTCGATTGATAAAAAGGCGGCTCCTTGTGGCTGGACGAACAACCGACTGTAATTTTCGACCGTCGTTGCAATGGTTGGATCGTAAACAATTGGCATCAATTCGGCAACGTGCTGGCTGAAGACTTTAAAAAAGAGGACTCGGTTCTCATTAAAGATGGTCATTAAAAACAACCGCTTTTCCAAAGCAGTCGAGCGTTGCTGGTATTGGCGATAGACTTCATCTGCTTGCTCTGCTAAGCTCTGAATCCTCGGTGGCAGCATGCCCACCAAGCCAAATTGTTTGCGTTCGGCTGCTGTAAAGGCGGTACCCTTATTGGTAAATGGATCGGTTAATTTTTCATTTGTCATCTCATCGCACCCTTTGACTTTTCTTAAGGATAATCTTGCCAACTTTGTATAGTCAAAACGCTTATAATTTATTATGATTAGTAATAGTAACTAACAAATATCCGATAAAAGCAGGGTGAATTACGTGAATATTAACGATCTTCAATATTATGTCTCATTATCACAAGAAAAAAACTTTTCAAAAGTTGCTCAGCAATATCATGTTAGCCAGCCAACCGTTTCGGCCGCGATTAAACGTCTTGAAACGCAATTTGCCAGTCAATTGCTGGTTAGAGGTAATCCCCACCAGTCGATCACCTTGACCACAGCTGGGAGACAACTCTTGGCCCACGCTAATGAGATGCTTTATCACTATCGGTTGGCGACCGTTGAGATCCAAAATAGTCACCGGCAGCATTTGGTCATGGGGATGCCACCCATCATTGAGACTAACTATTTTCCCCAGATTGCCAAGCGGCTCCCAAGTCATTATTTAGAGAACTTAGCTACGGTGGAAGAAGGATCGTTATCGGCCTTGAAGGACCTCAAATATGGTAAACTCGATCTTTCCTTTTTGGGATATGTTGGTGAAATTAACGATCCGGAAATCGTGATTGACGAGTTTGACCGCCAACCATTTTCAATCTTGGTGGCTAAACAAAATCCATTGGCAAGGCGTACCACCATTGCCTTTCGAGAACTAAAGGGGCAGCCATTTATTTTGTTTAAAAATAGTTTTGTTCACGATCAGGTATTCCGCACGCTGGCGCAAACAAACCATATGCGGCCACAAGTGATATTTCGGTCAATCGAGACCCAAAGCATTGTTAATTTGGTGGCTCAAAACGTCGGCATTGGTCTGCTCAGCAATGCCGTAAGAGCGACGAATCCCAATGTTGTTCTACTTGAACTGACGGATATCCCTCAACCAACGTTCAAGCTTGGATTAGCGACTCGGAAAAATACCGTTTTTAGTCCTTCCCAAGCAAAAATTATTAAGCAGATTCGAGAAGTGACGTTTAAATTATCGGAAAATTAACTATTTTGTTATAGTAAAATATCTCCGCGTAAATTGACTGTAATGATTGCTATCACGGCGTTTGTAGTAAGTCAAATTATTGGCATTCCTCCTTTGTAAGCGCTACCATTAATGCGTAAACTTATTGCCTTGGATTCGAGGGGGGAGACAATGATGAAAACACATTGGCGAATGTATAAAGATGGCAAGAGGTGGGTTTTCGCTGCAGCGACGATGACTGCGTTAACCCTTGGTCTTGGGACGCTAAATGTTCGTGCTGATGAGCAGCAGGGCCAAATTTCAACGGTAGCGGTACAAGAAAATCAGTCTGGAGATTCTCAGGGGGAACCTTCCTCAGCTGATCAAGATGCTGGTGTGGCGAATGAGCAATCAGTTGAGCAGACGAAGACAACGGACCAAACGGCAGCGACTGTAACCAGTGAGCAATCATCAGCGGTACAGGAGCAAGCAACCAGTCAAAGTCAAACACCTGACCAGCGGCCGGCCGAAACTCAGCCGAGTGCTGGTCAACAAGTGATTGCAGATGAACCGGCAAGCACACAATCAACCCAATCGGCTTCTAGACACGTGCAACAGCCAGCTTCCCAGGCTGCTCAACAGGCACCCGCTCAACCAGAACGGGCGACGACAGCTCAACAGCCACAAGCAAGTGACGTTGAAGAAGCGACTGCCACCAATTCAAATCAGGCAAGTCAATCCAGCAACCAGGCGACTGAGCCGGTACCGGCCAAATCTCAGCCAGAGGATCAGTCTGTTATCGGCCAGTCAGTTGACCAAACGCCAGTTGCCAAATCAGCAACGGCACTAAAAAAGACCAATTCTTCAATGGCAGCAGTTGACATTAATAGCTGGATGCCTGACAAAAATATGCAATCACAGATATTGGCATTGTTGATTTCCGAAAACATTTTGGCAAGCAATGCCACTGTCAATGATATCACCCAGGAAAATGTGGCCCAGATTGTCGGATTACAGTTAGGGGCTCATAAAACAGCGACCTATCATAATCCTTATACGGGTCAAAGTGCCGAATCACCTGATGTTTATACGGCTGATGAGACTCATTCAGTTGCTGACCTGACAGGGATTGGCTATTTTACCGGCCTTAAAGATTTGATCTTGACCGATAATTCGTTTACAACGATTCCTGACGAAATTACCCAGCTCACCAATTTGGAATCGCTGGAAATTACGAGAAACACGAAACTAACTTCAATTGGCGACTTGAGCGGCCTTACCAAATTAACAACGCTCAAAATTACCAACAACCCATTCTTGTCTGCCTTACCTAGTTCAATTAATCAGTTAACGAACCTCAAGGGCACCTTAGCTTTAAATGGTAACAATTTTACCACGTTACCTGACATGTCGGCCCTTCAAGGGATTACGACCCTGGACCTGAACAATAACCGGTTAACCGATGTGAGCCAGGCAGGAATTGAAAAATTGGTTAACCTGACAACGCTGAATGTTGGGAGTTACGACGGCCTTAATTATGCAGAATGGATTAATGGCTTTGGGGCAGATTTGAATACTGGCAATAACCCAGAACAATATGACCCTTATGATCTTGTCCCACAAGGGGAGAATAACGTTCATTTAAATTATGACCCAACCGCAAAAGTCAATAACTTCACCTTGATTGATAACACCGGCAATGGTTTTTATGCTTATGCGGATGTCTTTAACTGGAAAGATATTGAACATTATAATCATTTGACGGCCGTGCCGGACGCTTGGAGCCAGCTGGTTAATTTGACTCATTTGAATTTGATTGGTAATGATTTGGTCGATTTGCCCGCAAGTTATGCGGCCTTAACCAAATTAACTGATCTTCGGCTTGGAAATAACAAATTTAAGATTATTCCAGCAGCCATTGGCGACTTGGTCAAGAACCCAAACTTCTCGGTTAACTTTAATAATTACCTGTCCAACTATCCTTCCTATGGGACTTACCGTAACCAAAATTCAATTCCACAAAACGAGATTTGGGATTCGGTTAATAAAGCGTATGTCTTACCAGGCTGGAATCCAGCTAAGGATCAGGTGCTTAGTCAGGTGATTAAGTTCCCAGATCATTACGTGGTTACGTATAATTCTAATAAGTTCAATATCACTGGCGGCCAACTGGTAAATCCGCTCGATGACCAGAAGATTAACGATTCCCAATTCATTACCTTAAATGATTATTATTACACCGGACCAGGTCATCTTTCAAATGGGCAAACTGATCCAGATGGGATTATTGTGCAACAATTTGTTCATTATCCAACTAATTGGCCTGATGGAACTGATCATACCGGCAAATATACGGCACCAAGTAAAAATTCCTGGAATTATGGGAATGGTTATTGGGGCGGAATGTATGGTGCAACCAATGATGTCTTAACTGTCGGCTATATCACGACTCGTGGACCTGATGGTAAGCCAATGAACGAATATCCCTATCTGGATCCTTATGGTGTTGTTCAAAACGATAGTTATTTAGATCAAGCAACAGTTGCCCGAATGAATGATGGTAGGGGAAATTACTATTATGTTATCCTGCTACCAAGAGAGTGGTCTCCTGATGGCAGTAATCTTGGCAAGACTTATAGTTTGAATTTCAGTGTCGGTGGTCGTTACAATCAAAACGCACCTGATGGGGGCTCAAGTAATGGGACTGGGTCAATGGGTGGCTTCGTTAATCCAGATCAGACCGGTTATTCGATGGTGGCCTCAACCGATGTGACTTTTGTTAATGATGGGATTATTTCAATCTCGGCCAAGAATTCCGAAGTTTTCCAAGGCCATGTTTGGGATCCGAGTTCCGGATTTGATGGGGCAACCATTAACGATGCCAATCAAACGAAGATTACCAGTTATTACGGTCAGAATGGTCAACCTGTTCCAGGACTTGGGGTAACGATACAAGAAGTTACGCTGGTTTATGATAATAATGGCGAAGTAGTTGCGGCGCGACCAATTAGAACGTTTAGAGATGCCGATGATTTCAATAATAATGCCACCACCTGGACTTATACTGATGCAACCAACACAGAATTTGCTAGGGACACGAATGGTAGCAAAATCCCTCGTTATTTTGCGGCCACTTACCACTATGGTGATGCTAGTTCTAATTTGGCATTTATTTACGTTGACGATAACTCTTCAATGACCATTAAGGATGCGACAGTAACGGCCAACGGAACGTGGACAATCTCCGGTTCAGGGGATAATAGTTCCCAGTTAACTGCCAAAGATGCGGATGGCGTGACGGTGGTTAGTGACTCTGATCCCCTGACAAATAAGGATCAAATTCAAGTTGCAATTACAGATGACGCCGATCCAACCAAGGTATTTACTTCCGAAGCTGATTTTAATGCCAATAAGGTCGCCGGGCATACCTATACGGTGAGTGTCATTGAATACGACAAACGATCCGAAGAAGGGTTAACCGGATTGCAGTTTGTCCTCCAAAAGAGCCAGGCAAAAATTACGGTCGCTGACGCCGTGAAAGCCGGCCAAATTAAAGTTGCTTACGTTGATGAACAGGGAAACAACATCGCTCCAAGCGGTACCCCAAATGAAGCAACTTATCCGGACGGCCAATACGATGGCAAAACTTATGAGGCTGATCAATTGACGATTCCTGGATATACGTTCAAAGTGGTGAACGGCAGTGATGGACTTAGCTTCAGTATGAGTGGCAATCAAGTGGTTGGAACCCTCAAAAATGAGGTGACTGGGACGATCACCTTCGTTTATTATCAAAATTCAGCTGGCGTGAAAGTCAATTATGTTGATGAACAACATAACCCGATTGCCCCAGCTGGCAATGCAACTTATCCAGATGGTCAATATACGGGTCATCAATATGAAACCAACCCAATGACAGTTGCCGGCTACACATTTGACAAAATTTCGACTGCTGGATTAGCAGCTAATGGCACTTTGACCAAGGATGGCGGGACGGTTATCTACGTTTATAAGAAGACTGTGACACCGCCAACCCCACCGACTCCTGATACGCCGGTGACGCCAAGCACGCCAGTTAGTCCAACCGTTCCTGACAACCAGACTGTGGCGGTTGAACCCGCAGCAACCATTAAAAAGAAGATCGTGAAATTAGTTTATGCTAAGCAGGCGATCAGGGTTCACAAGAATGCGACTTTCAAGAAAGGTGAGGGCACCTTCTATCAAAAGAAGCCAAGAATTTACGCGCCAGTCTTCAAAGTTACCGGGGTGGCTTACTCGAAGAATGGCCTGCTGCGGTACAAGGTAAAAGGCGGCTACATTACCGCTAATCCGGATTTCGTTGCCCCAGTATATTACAGTGGCAAGCAACGGAAGGTGACCGTTATCAGTCCGAAGGGCATCTACCTACACAAGGGACCGGGTTTTAAGCAAAGTGACCGGAAGAAAGCAACCTTCTTGAAACAAGGAACGACGGTGAAAAATATTGTCAGAGTGGTTCGTCATGGTCAGTTTGCTACCCGGTTCTATTTGGCAAATGGGTCCTATATCACTGGCAATAAGCTATTTGTTTCAACTAAAGCACCATATACGCCTTACAAAGTTTACAATATTAAGGCAATCAATCAATACAAGACTGTTAACTTGAACGGTAAGCTTGGCCATTATGCGAATAAGCCACGAACCCAGCGATGTCAATAAGTGGGATTACTCGCGTGGGGATGTTCGAACTATGCATGGGGTTAAACGGTACAAGGTGAAAGGTGGTTACATTACCGCAAATCCTAAGTATGTTCGGTCACTCTATTACCTGACTAAGCCTAAGACCGTGAAAGTGATTAACAATAAAGGCATTTATTATCACGTTAACAAGAAGTTCGCCAATCGCCAAAAGACAATGCATGTCAAAAAGGGAACCCGAATTAAGATTAAGGCAATCAAGAAGTATGGGAAGATCACTAGATTCTATACTCCTAGTGGTCATTGGATTACCAGTAATAAGAAATTTGTGATTGGAAAGTATTGAGATTGGATGAAAGGCAATTTGATCCCAGGATTTAATTAAGAAATGCCCTGCACGCTGGTTTTTGGAATGCAGGGCATTTCTTTGTCTGAATGGTCGGGATCAGTGGCTGGTCAACCTAAATGGGGACTCAAGTGTTTTTGACATCCAACGATAAATGAGGTATATTGTTGACAAATTCTCATCATTTTATAATTTATTAAAAAACAACCAAATGAAATGACGAAAAAATACATTGATGTGGGTGAAATGATGAAGAAAATATTAGCTTTTAATATTTTGGATTACGAAAAAGAATTCGTTGGTCAATGGGCAGCCGAACATCCCGACGTTCAGGTTGACTTTAACCAAATTGAACTGCACGATGACACGGTTCACCTCGCGGAAGGCTATGATGGGATTGATTACCGTCAGCGCAGCAAGCTCAGTGAGACGCCGGATCTATACCAAAAGTTACATGATTATGGCATTAAGCAGTTGGCATTGCGATCAGCTGGAGTGGATTCCTGCAATTTGAAATGGGCCAAACAATATGGACTGACCATTACCAACGTGCCATCATATTCGCCTGAAGCTGTCGCCGAAATGACGCTCACTCACGCAATGAATTTAGTCCGTCACATCCCCCAGTTCCAAGCGAGAATACATAAAAATGATTATATTGTTGAAGGCTTGAGATCCCGTGAAATGTCTGAAATGACGATTGGAATTATCGGTGTCGGCCGCATCGGCAGTACGGTTGCCAGAATCTTTAGCCGGTTTGGGGCAACCGTGCTTGGCAACGATTTTAAGCAGAATCCTGATTTGAAAGGGATCGTTAAATACACCACTAAGGAAGATATTTATCAGCACGCAGACATTGTGACGATGCATGTGTATATGAGCGAAGACAATTACCATATGGTCAGCACGCATCAGTTCGCGCTGATGAAGCCTTCCGCATTTCTAATCAACTGTTCAAGAGGGCCAGTCGTTGACACAGATGCACTGATTACGGCGTTGAAAAATAAGCAAATTGCCGGTGCCGGTATCGACGTGATCGAAGATGAAACCAAGATTTTCAACCAAACGTTTGAAGGACAGGCTGGCATTCCGTTGAAGGCTTATGAAACTTTAAAGTCATTCGATAACGTCTTCTTGACGCCCCACGTGGCTTTTTATACGGACATTGCGGTTGAAAATATGGTCAAACAGTCGCTGGATGACACGCTGAAACTTATTTCTGGCGAACCCAGTGATCATGTCATTAATGCCGTTTAGTGGATTGAAAAAATTGGGACGAAAAGCGATTTAATCCCAGAGTTTAATGAAAAGGATCAATTATTCCTGATTTTGGAATAGTTGGTCCTTTTGTTAAATGGCCGAGATCAGCCGTTTACTGTAAGCCTTGTTAAACTGTAGCAACTGGTGATGGTCCGCTAGAGATTAATTGTCATTATCTTGATTGGCGGCTTCTTTCTGGTGATGATCAACTCGCTGCAGGAAGTCGCGGAACAGGGCGGCCATTTGTTCATTGCTTTCAAACATAAATTCTGGATGCCACTGAACGGCTAGAATGAGGTCATTATCTTCACTTTCCATGCCTTCGATGACGCCATCTTTGGCCAACGCTGACAATTTGAGCCCTGATGCAAGGGCTTTGACGGCTTCGTGGTGGTGGCTGTTGACCAAATGATCGCCACTACCGACGATCGATTCTAACCGGGTTTCTGGTGTCACGGAAACGCTGTGGGTGCCCTGGTCCATCGGCGCCTTTTGGTAATGCTGGAAGGTCTGGCGATTCCGTTGCTGCTTTAAATCTTGGTAGACGGTGCCACCAAGCGCTACGTTGATAATTTGCATGCCGCGACATAATCCGAGAATGGGGATGCTCTGAATAACGGCAAGCTTAGCCAGTTGAATTTCGCTTTCATCCAATAGTGAATCGGTATCGCCAAGTTCCGGGATGGGTTCCTCGCCGTAAAATATGGGAGCGATATCTGGGCCACCAGGGAACATTAAGCCATCACACAGGCCGATGTAGTTAGCCATTAATTCCGGGTTACGAGTTGGAATTGGTAGCGCAACCCCGCCAGCAGTGGTGATTGCAGCCACATCAGCTTGATTGGCACTATTGCGGTGAAGTCCATTGACGATTCGGTCCTCAGCGGGAATTCCAATAATTGATTTTGTCATAGAATGGCCTCCTTAAAGAGCTGTTTAGTTGAATCGTACTACATTTGAGAATCAAGTGGGTAAATAAGCATTGGCACAGCTTTAATATCATTAGTGATTGCTGGGTGGAAGTTGACAGGTCAGCCGCCAGTGTTTGAGTAAGATTACCTCGTGGAAACGTGGTCAAAAAGCTGACTCCTGCCATTTAAACAGAAAGCGCAACCACTCCAAACCCGGAATGATTGCGTTCTTTACTTAAACTCTGAAATCAGAGCGTCTTTTGACCACGCTATTATTTTAACTTACTCAATTCTTCGTCATACCCATCCAAAAAGTTGGCATACCTTGCCAGTATAAATAGGTAATCAGACAGTCGGTTTAAATAACTCAGACTATCATCGGAAATTTCTTGTTCCTTGTCGTTTAATTCGATGACTTGGCGTTCAGCTTTGCGAGCAAGTGAGCGGGCATATTGGAGAGCTGCACCTGTTTGCATACCACCAGGTAAAATAAAGGCCTTAATCCGGGGAAACTTGGTTGAAATATCATCAATCTCATCTTCAAGCGCTTTGGTTGTCTCAGCCGTAATATTGTGATGCCGTTTAACGGTGATGTCTGCTTGGAGTTCATACAGATTACGCTGCATTTGCTTTAATTTAGGCGCTAGTTCCTGCGTCTTGGGGGACAGAACAGAAATCACGTAGCCAATCCATGATTCCAGTTCATCAAGTGAACCTAGGGCACTAATTTGTAGGTCATACTTTGGCACCATCTTACCGGTAACTTGTTTGGTCTTACCGTGATCGCCAACTTTTGTATAGATTTTAACCATTTTTATCTCCTCCAGTTTCGACTCTATTTTACAAATAAAAGCGGCCAAAAACAAAGGTATTTTGGTCGCTTTTATTTCGTTGAAACAATGGCTGCCATCATTTTAGCCAACGGGGGAGTCAGCTAAAATGACCAGCTGAATTAAAATGTGTGATAACTTAATTGATCGAGATGAGATGAGGGGTCAGCGCTCGATCGTTGGGATTAGTGAACTTGGGAGTTGGATCTAGGCTGCATGGCTGAGGACCGCTCCACCAAGCAGCAATCTGCACATAAGCACCATTAACAAAAATCCAAAACCGGGATTTCTGTTAATGGCAACTTATGCTCCGATTGCTAACCGCTTGGTTCCACTCACTAACGGATTGGGCACGCTCCACCCGCACAATCGGTTTGGTCAACCAATTCAACGTCTTTCTTGTCATGGTTGCCATTTTGTTGGGCGAAGACTTTTGCGACATCTCCTGAGATTTGGAGAACGCGCTTTTCGTATTCTTTTTGATCAATTGGTTCCTTAGGGGCTTGCTTGAAGCCGGCACCTGTGTATGGAAGCAATGAGGTTGATTTGGTTGTGTGACGGTACTGGGTCATCAATGGGGCAATTTGGTCGCCTTCATTTGGTTGGAAGGTAACAGTACAACTAACGGCGTTGTCTGACCAGTATGTCTGCAAGAATGCTTGAGTTGCAAACTGTTCTGCAATTGAGACGTTTCCAGCTGAAGCAAAGTCCTTGCTGTCAGCGTGAGCCGCTCTAACCGGGAATTCAACAACCATCGTGTTCTTGGTATAAACGTCTGGTTCAACGTTATAGCCAACTGCTTTAAGAGCTGGCAACAATGGATCGGTATCTTGGAAGCGGATTCGTTGAATCAAGTAGCCTGCATAGTGGAAATGCATCCCTTCTGAAACACCAGCCAATTTGGCAACCGTTCCTGAAGGCTTAACAGTTGTGTGCTTGATTGATGGGTTGCAGCCCAAAGTTTCAGAGTAATCTTTATCAGCTTTCACAACGGCCTTGTATAAACCATCAAATTCTTTAACAGCACGCTTGTCGTAGATTGGCTTCTTGATTGCTGCACCAGTTTCAGGGTCAGTAGCGTCTTCGTAACCAATAACTACTCGGTTACCAAAGCGTGACAAAATCCAATCCTGAATTCCTGACATTGAGATCCCGATTCGACGGTTCTTTTCGATGGCGTTACGGGAAACTTCCCAATCGTAGTTGCTGAAGGTAACTCGCTTAGAATAACGGGTTCCCAGTGAAAAGGCTTCGTGTAAGTCCCAGCCTTCTTGTTCAGCAACAGTTGGAAAGACTTCGAACAAGTTGCAAGGTTCACCATTGGCAAGGGAAATCTCGCCACATGGGTTGGTGCCTTCAACACTGCCATCGATATTTTCCTGACGACCATCAATCTTCCGGCCGTAGTTTCTGGAAAGTTCCAAGTTAACGATGCCGGGTTCACCATTGTGACGGATAGAATCAGCAACGGGGCCATAATCGGTAAATGAAGAGTCAACGGCAACACTGTTGTTTGATGCCCAACGGTGATGGTAGAGCTTCTCTTTGTCTTGCTTCATCGTAATGAAGGCTTCATCATCGGCTGAACCCAATGCCAGTTCGGCTGAACGACGGACGTTACCGGCAACAACTGTCTTACCAATTAAATTACCAATATCGGTACAGTCAACAGATGACAACTTCTGGCCAACGTGGTCATTTAATAGGTTATTAATATCAAATAGCATTTCGATCAATGGCATTGGGCCTGAAGCCGTTCCACCGAAGCCTTTAATTTTGGCACCCTTTGGACGGATGTCACTCATATCAAGGACAAGATCCAATTGTTGCGTTGGATTAGTTTCATTAAAGTGTTGGTCAATCAAATGCGCGTTTGAAATAACCCAACCTTCACGGGTATCTGGTAGTCGATAGTAACGAACGTCTTTGATTGAATGATTCTTTAACCAGTCTTCCCGGTCAGTAGCGCCCATCTTGAGGGATTCATCGTAAGACTTGCTAGTCTTATCAATTAAAATAGTCAAATTGATTTTGAAATCAACTTGAGGAATCTGTTCAGCATTATCGCGAGTGACAGAAAAACCGACCCCGCCGCCCTTCATCAATTGATCGAACATGAAGGAGTAAGGCATTGAAACAGCCTTTTGACGGCCATTCAAGTATTCTGGAACAATGTGGCTGTCACCGTATGGTTGGGGACGAACGGCGATAAACCAACAGTTGTTCAGAGCATCACCATTACGATCCTGGTAACTTGAGCCAGAAATCCACAGGTTCCGGCCGGATGGGGTAGCACCCAAGCCGTAGATTAACTTGTAAAGCTCTTGCGCTTCTTCAGTCAATTGGTCGATAACTTCTGGATCAACATTGTCTTCATGTAAACGAGGATCAAGGTTAATGTTACCTTCAACGACCCGCTTAACGGTTTCATCCCAGTTTTCTGTTCGTTGCTTTTCTGGAATCCAGCGTGCGTATGTCCGTTTATAGGTCACCCAACCAAGCTCTCCCCAGTGAGGTGTAACTTCATTTTTAATTTTGTTTATAAATTCGTCAGATAGTGAAACTGACGAAAGTTTCATAGCTTGCATATTGCGTTCCTCCAGTACCTATTATAAATCGTTTCGTTTGAATTAACACTATATATAGTATCTCCTACACTCCCAATAAGCAATATATGGTGTTTGACCGCAAATTGCTTGTAGCCAGCATAATGGCGAGCCGACACGGTTTTGGCGGGCTAAAAATTTTTTATTTTTTTGATTTAGGCACCCCAAAATGCCACTTTGCGTTACCTGCTGAGATACTAAAAAACGCTATAACCACAATATCTGGTTATAACGCATTTATGGGAATATAACAATCTGTTTTGCTAATTAGCTGAAATCTTAGCCTTGATTTCGCGGCCTTTTAAGCGGATATAGACAGCAGATACGACATTAAAGAGCATTGCCGCCAATAGGATTATTTGGATGCCCAATCCAACTTGAAATTGTTGCGGCAGAACTTGGGGGATAAACTCATTTAAGAATAGAAATATAAACAATATTGTACTCGACATCGTTGGTCCAAAAAACTGAAACAGCTTATTCCTCGATAGTTCTGCGAGTTGTTCCTTATCCTTATAATCATTCACGATACCAGATCCTTTCACCAATAAATTATCTAGCGAAAGATGATAGAGCTGACTCAGATTGATCAAACTTTCAATATCAGGAAACGTTTTGCCGCGCTCCCAATTAGAAATTGTCTTGGGGGAGACATAAATCTTCTCGGCTAATTGTTCCTGGGTTAAATTGGAAGCCAATCGTTTCTGTTTCAACAAATCATTTAATTTCATCTCTCTGCCTCTCACTTTATGATTTTGGGGATCTGGTCACCACCCAATATACGTTGAATTGGGTTAATCGTCACTAGAAACCTGTTACTAGTCTGCCAAAGTTTGCATTGTTTTTTCATACAGGCCCGCTTAGACCGCTAAATAAGTTAGAGCTTGGGTTACTGCAAACCCATCTGGAAAGTTTGCGTTTTATCGAGAATTAAGTTATTAAGTGTTGATGCAACCATTAAGTGCTACTCGTCTATCATATAATATGTTTATACTGAAATCATCACAAAGGAGGCATCATCTTGAAAATCGCGGAACAGCTTCAAAGGCAACGTCAACTTCATGGGTTATCCCAAGCGGACCTGGCTGATGAACTACACATTTCCCGCCAATCGATTTCTAAATGGGAAAATGGGACAACCCTACCGAGCTTTTCAAATGTGGTGGCAATTAGTGACTTGTTTGGAATTTCGCTTGATGACTTAATTAAAGGAGATGTCCAGTTAATGGAAAGATTAGAGAAGGACAACAGAGTCAATAAGGTTTCAAAGATCATATTATTTGGCATTGTGATTGCCATTGTGGGTTATACGTGTTATCAACTAGTTGGGATCAGTGCGAACACCCTGGAAAGTTGGTTGGTTATACCGGTTATTGTTAGTTTCTTCTTCATGCTCAAATCAGTTAAGTGGCGCGAGTTTAACAAAGCATTAACCAAGCCGACGATTATTTGGGGGGCTATTTGGCTGGGGTTGATCTTGATTCCAGAAATTATTGATTTTGTACAAGGCTTTGTTTCAGGAATGAACGAATAGGATAAAGAGAATGCAAATGATCGCTGTTTTTTCAGAAAATCAGCGATTTTCTATTGCATTATTAGTATATTATTTATATACTAATCAAACTGAAATAAGAAGGTTTTACAAACATAGAAGAAGATAAAGCAGTTCAAGCAACGCTAGATGTGACGACCGAAGCAGCGAAGACAACCAATGTTCAAAGAATCATCTTTGGCCTCGCCTTGATTGGCGCGTTCCTTGGGGTTCTCGACACCTCAATTGTTTATACTGGGACCGTTAAGATGGCGGCCCAGTTACAGCTAAATTCAAATGCATTATCCTGGGTGCAGGTTTCATACGCTTTAACCTATGCCGGTTTCATGCTGGTTGGTGGTAAGCTGGGTGACATCTATGGTCGCAAACGACTGTTTATCACCAGTCTGATTATTTTTGGAATTGGGAGTTTAGCGGTTGGTGCTGCTACGAATGCGCTGACGATGATTAGCTTTCGCGCGTTTCAGGGAATTGGTGCGGCAATTTTGGCCCCAAATTGTTTGGCATTGCTGACGGATACTTTCACAGGTAAAGCTCGCCAGCAGGCAATTGGGTACTACGCCTCGGTAATTGGGGCCGGTGCGGCGGTTGGACTGGTGATTGGCGGGTTGGCTTCTATGTTAATGGGCCGATTGCATTAATCATGGTGATTGTTGCTGGTAGGGTCTTACCGACGGCTCATCAACAGGCTGGAAAAATTGATTGGTTGGGAACCATTCTGTCAATTTTAGCAATGAATTCAATTTCTTATGGTTTGGATGGCAGTCCGTGGCCAATTCCGACAATCCTAATTTCATTATTTCTGTGGGTAGCATTTGTTATTAGCCAAGCCAAGGTTTCACTGCCGACGATGCCATTGGAGATTTTTGCTGATCGAGAACGAATGGCTTCTTATATTAGTTCATTATTATTTAGCGCTGCCGGAATCGGTTTCTGGTTTTACACGCCGCAATTTATGCAGGGGGCATTTGGATTTAGTCCGTTTTTAACTGCCTTAGGGATGTTACCAATGGCAGTGCTATTGTTCATTGTTGCCGTTAAAGCGGGTAAGCTGGTTGAGCGCTGGAATAATTCCATTGTGATGATTCTTGGCTTTGTTGTGGTACTGCTATCTTTGGTGGAACTGGCAATGGTAGCTCACACAACCAATTACTGGCTGCTATTGATTGGAACACTCGGGTTTGCGATTGGGTTTGCACTGGCATTTGCCACCTTGGCGACTTCCGGGTTAGCGCGGATTCGCCTGGCAGTTTCTGGGGCAGCGTCTGGTGTGTACAATACCGCCCGTCAATTCGGTGGTGCCTTGGGGCTGGCAATCTTTGCGGCCACAACAGCGCATTTGACTAAAATTGCCGATGTCTTCGGCCAAGCAATGCTGATTGGGGCCGGACTGACGTTTATCGGCCTCGTGTTAGTGGTTATATTGATCGTACCGGCAGAAAAGCACTGATTGTAACCGGATAATTGGTATAATAGAATATATACAATGAATTAATCGGAGGTATATTCAATGTCCTTTTCGGTTGCTTTCTCACAAGCGTTAGAAATTGCTGGCTATGTGAACGCCAAATCACAGGATGAGCATTTTGATTATTTAGCTATTCAAAAAATTTCTGAAATGCTCAACATTCCGGTTCCCAGCGTTAAAAAGATCTCGGCAACACTCAAAAAGACGGGCATTCTGACATCGAAGACCGGGGTTAACGGTGGGTTACGGCTCGCTAAGGCGCCTCAAGAAATTACGATTTATGATATTCTAGTTGCAATTGAGGGGACAACCCCGTTATTTAAGTTGCCTTCAGAAGTAGATAAGACAGCGTTTGTTAATCAAGGCAAAGTTGAAAATTGGTTGGAAAATAGTTCCAAAGTGCTTAAACAAGCAGAAACGGCAATGCTGGCGACTTTGAAGCAGACGACGCTGGCTGATTTGGATAAGGGTTGAGAATTGGTGGTTGGCTAAAACACTGAAAATAAAAGGACCGAAATCTTATTGTCCGAGATTTCGATCCTTATTATTTTCATGGAGAGATGGTCGCTTATTGATCTTCATCAATTAAATTGTGCTGTTTTCCTGTCCCGTTTTCCAATTGATTGATCGACTTACGCAAGCTCTCCTGGTTTTCTGCCGAGTAAAATGGATCCGATTGTATTTCGAAAGGGATTTTTCCTTCATTAACAATCGCTCTTGAAAATAGAGTGACTGCATCTGAGTAAGTTAACCCCATATTGCTCAACAGCTTTTCAGTTTCTGTTTTTAGGTGGGAGTTTATTCTGACTTTAAGGGTTTCTGTTTTCTTGGCCGCCATCTTTATCACCTCTTTGGCTGATTTTAACCAAAGTTGCTATATAAGTAGTGAAGTTAAGTCATTAAAAATGTTTCATAAGTGAATGAATTCTTTGGCTGAGACCTTAACCGCATTAATCCATCAACTGAATTGACCGCTGAATATTACTGGCTGCTTTGGTAATTTCGTTGGCAGGCACCGAGTAGCCATTTTGATTCAACCACTTCGCCAACCATTGAGTGTTTTCATCAGGACTGGCCTCTTTATGGAAGAGAAAATGTTGCAGGATAGTGGCACTTTCGTCCTGACTCAGCCCAATTGTTAACTGGAAAGGCAATTCAAAGTCTGAGTCAGTTGATTTAAGCTGATCAACGATATCGACCATAGCGCTATTAATTTGAAATAGAACTGCTTGCAATGCCGCCTGACTTTTGGGATTAGGCAACTGAATCTCTTGCCAGTGATTAGGCATGAATTCGACCTCCTCATAGTTAAGCATGAACCATTTTCGATAAGCACGGGTCATTCGGAAAACAAAGTCAGCTGGCATTTCATAAATGTTGTCTTTGAGCCAATTGTTAAGCCAAGATTGATTAGTAATTAGGTTGTCGTGATGGTGGTTGTTAAAAAAGATCGTTAGGGTTTGGTGTTCTGCCTTCGTTAAATGGAGATTTTCGATGAAGAACCCGGGTCGATTGAATTGGAGCTTTTCGGGTTGGATTTCATCAACCAGGCTGCCTAGTCCAACTGTTACTTGATATAGGGCGGCTTGCAGTTTTCCTTCAGATTGGGGGTTGGGTAATTTGACGTCAAGATAGCTGTAAGGCATTAAAGCTACTCCTCTCTATTCAGGATGTGGTGGTAAAGGCATCCTTCACAAAAAACGTGATAACAATCGCAATGGTTCCCGGCCAGTAGGTTTGGGGAACGATGCCGAAAAATAAGTAAAAGGAAACCAGAATGCCGACTGCGGTGAGGCCAGCACCTATTTTGGTGATTTGGTGGTGGTCGGGGTCATAACTGAGATGTTTTTGGTACCAATATTTGAAGCTGAAGTAATGAATTGGCCAGATCATAATGGCAATTAAGAGCAAAATACTAGATATATTGGTTAGCGTTTGGAGACCCTCAACACCGGGAAAAGTCTGGTTGGCCCATTCTTGGACATTTAGGATGCCAAAAATGATGAGGACAGGGATGTTGCGGAGAAGGCTGTATTTCCAAGCCACTCTCATGCGTTTCCCTTCTTTCTAACGGGTGCTTTAAACCCTTCCACGAAAATCATCATGATCGTGAAGACTAGAAAGAACAATTCGCCGTTTTGAAGCAGTGAAAACGAAACGAGAACCGCCAAAATGATCGCCCCAACGATTAGGCTGAAGTTGGCGGCCAACGTGAACGTTCGATTTGTTCGATCGTATTCGGAATGCTGCTTGAAGTATTGTTGGCCAAACGATTTGCTAATGATCACTTCAATAATAGTGGTAGCGGCAATCAGAATGACCAGGTTGATCAGGTCGTTGATCCCGAATAACTGGATAATCGGGTATAAGATTAAAATGACATACAATAAATAGTTCGTGATTAGGGCATATTTTAAATCGAATTTCATAACACTGAACCTCTCTGTAAAAAATTTCCCCAACCCCTCAAAATAGTTGTTAACAGCGTATCATGAATAACCAGATTGTTGCAAACGCCGCAACCGTGGTACACTTTGGGTATTCAAATGAGACGGTGCTATATGCTGAGATGGCGCAGTGCCAATCCCTTTGAACCTGATTTGGTTAATACCAACGTAGGGAAGTGACAGAATTGAGAATGACAGGTACCAAATCCGGTAACGGTTTATTTGAAAATTTTTGCAAGAGGAGTTTCATCCAATGAAATTTTCACAACAGTTACTGGCAGCTGGTCAACCAATTTTGCAGGCAATCTACCAACATCCATTTGTCGAAGGTATCGGCAATGGTAATTTGCCTAAAGAGGCCCTGACATTTTATGTCGGTCAGGATTATAACTACCTGAATGCCTTTATCAAGGTCTACGCGGCGGCCATTGAAAAGTCGGAAACTCGCGCGGACATGGCGATCTTTGCCAAACAAATTGATTTTATCCTAAATAGTGAAATTCACCCCCATCACAATTTCTGTAACGTTGCCGGGGTGAAATACGAAACTTTGCAGCACGAGCCCCAAGCACCCGGCACTTATTTGTACAATGAGCATATGTATCGGGCAGCGCGAACTGGCGACCTGATCGATATTGTGGCCGCCATGACGCCGTGTCCATGGACGTATTTGGAAATCGCAAACCGGTTTGTGAAGCAAGGGAAGAATACTGACGATAATGTCTTCAAACCGTGGATTGATTTTTACGCAGATATGGGCGATAGCGAGGACAGTATTCTCCAGCAAATGTATGATTTGATCGACCGAGAAGCCGTGAAGTACGACCAGCACCGTTTGGACATTGTTAAGGAAGAATTCCTCAAGAGCTGTGAAATGGAGTGGCGGTTCTGGGATCAAGCCTATAAGCAGACGGGTTGGCAGTTTGTGAAACCAATGAAGCAATATTACTAAGCACATAGACTGGGATAATAAGTATTTTGAACCCAGAATCCAACAAGAAAAAACCAGTTATTCCTGAGGCTGGAATAGCTGGTTTTTCTTGTTAAATGGCCCGAATCGGTCGTTTGTCGCAGCTTTTATCTGAGTATCAGTGGTAATCCAAATGATGATCACTGATTGAAAATTAACACATGTCTCAGCCTTTTGTACGAGCATTTAGTTGCGACGACGTCTGAATTTCGCCAAGCCAAGCAATCCTAACATAGACAATCCAAGGACTGCTAACCAGTTTGCGGTGTGCGTGTCACCAGTTTGTGGCAGCATGGACGCTGTCTTGAGTTCTTGATCCTTTTGAGTGGCATTAGTAGAAGCGGACGCTGGTTTAACAGCATCATTGCTACTGTACTTGAAGGTGCTGCCACCCTTAGCGTTCAATGCTTGAAGGCCAGTGCCAGTTGAGCCGGAACCATTTGCACCAGAACCGGGGTTACTCTTGAGGTAGAGCACGCCGTCCTTTTTGCTAGTTGAAGCCTTGCCAGTCTTGTTGCTTGAACTGGTTTTCTTTTTGTCGTTACCTTTCTTGTCATCAGATGGCAAGGCTTGTGGAAGCTCAATGTCATCTTCAGGAGTTGTTGGGGTTTCTGGAGTTGGCGTTTCTGGTGTTGGGGCTTCCGGAGTTGGTGGCGTTACCTCTGGATCAGGGGTTGGATCTGGATCCGGTGTGGATGGGCCTGGACCCGGTCCGGGATCAGGAGGAGTGATTTCATCTTCAATCGTACGAATGCCAAATCGCTCATTTTCTGCGTAAGTGTAAAGAGAATTTTCGGTTTTTGCATAGTTTTCATGTTCGCCATAGACGTACTGAGTTTCACCTTGGATTTTTTGTACACCATAGCTAGTTTTCTCAGCATGATAGTCTTCTGGAATTTGGAGGTTGAAACTCATTTTGAGATTAGAGTGGCCGTGCCCTCTTTCCAGGTAGAAAATCTTGATCTCATGAGAATCGCCGGCATTGCCCCATCCTTGGCCTAACAAATTATCCAAATGTTCTTTCTTTCTTTTTCCTACGGATACTTCCCCATTACTAAAATTAATTGCTCCATCTAGTTTTGAATGGATTCCACCAATATCAAGCACAAGTTTTCCATCGATGAATAACCAAAAGTCATCGTCACCACTGAAATTGAACACCATTGGGATCTTTTTGTCCGTAAGTGAATTACTGTCATCAACCATACCACCTTCAGGGTGCATATAAGAAAACTCCATCTTCATCCCAAGGAAGTGGTTAGGGGCATTCTTGCCTTTTAGATTATAGCCTTGAGCATTGTTTCCATTGAAGAATTTGAAGTCTTTGTCCAAGGGAAAGAATTGGCCACCACTGTTATCATTCGCCTTATTAGCTTTGTTATAAACTAACATATCCCCTAAATTGTTCGGATCATCTGCTTTGTCATCGAATACGGTATGGTATTTACTACTATCGAATGAATAGCCGCCGTGACCATCACTAATGAACATCTTAAGTGGCTGGTTGGTTACGTAATTGTTACTAGAACCAGTAGTACTGCTTCCATCGAATAGGTATGCTAATGATTCCCCGTCAACCGTTGGATACCCATTACTTAGTTCAGAAGCAACGATCTTAGGGTATCCATTAGGATTGCTCTTATTGTATGCTGCAACCCCTGATTTGGTTGATCCACCATCAGAGAATTTTAATTTTTTGTCTTTATTGATTCCGGCATCCCGGACTTCCCTATCGGCTAAGCCATCTTTTCCAACTCCATTATCTCCATCACTTGTACCCGTTACAGTGTAATCTGTTAATGTGATATTGATTCCAGGGTTTGTCACTTCCGTAACTTGCTGAAGACTCTTGGTGGGGTCGGGAATTGTGGTTTTGGGTTTTATGAGAGGCTTGACGAGTGTATAGACTGCGGTGTTGGCAGGTAGACTTGTGCCATCCTTCTTTACAATGTATAATTCATCGCCTATTTGAACAAATCTTGTTTGATCTACGCCAATCTCTTTTCCAAGTGCCTCTTTAATTGCTTGCTGTTCAGGTGTTAGTTCAACATTTGAAGGTGTACCTTCAGAATTCTCTAGGTAGGTGGTTTGTCGGAACTTATCAGGAACATTTGTGTTGAATTCAGTTGTTTCGGTTTCATTGAGTTTGACTAGTGTTTTGTCCTGTGACTCGTCATCAGTATGGATCTTCCAGAGGTTACCGGTATTATCGACGAAAATGGTTTCAATTCCACCATCGTAGTCATCACTATTGTCTGGGTGGAAGTAAACTGTCTTGCCGTCAATGATATATGGAAAGTACTGGGCCTTATTAAGGAAATTCGGTTCTCCATCGCTAGTCATCACCTCGTAATTCCCCCACGTTTCTGGGATTTCCTTGTTATCTTCGACTTCTTCTTTCAAGGATTCGATCAATTCCTCCGGTGCATAGTCAATTGCAAGTGCATCAGCATTGATAGCAGCTGCAACATCGTCGTCCACGTTTGCTGTTTTGTCGAATATTTCACCATTATATTTATAGTAATGTGTCTCATTTCCATCGGTCAATTGGACAACATATACCGGCTCAGCCCCGGATTGGTTATCAGTAATTTTAAAGTACTGCTTAGCTATTAAGGCTGCATTGCTATCCGTTGGGGGATTTTCAGAGTTATAGACAATTTTGTGTTCATCGACATTGTCTAATTTCTGTCCAACAGCAATTTCTAGTGCCTCTTTATCTTTCAGATAGGTTTTGACCTATACCCCCAAAGTTAGGCTCTTCGTCAACTGTTGTTGGTGAAACTAAATTCGAGTTCTAATCACTTTGTGATTAGGGCTCTTTTTGTTTTGACCTTGAAAACGTATAGTACTCGCGTTCTAAATCTCCAGAAACTGCGATAGCCAAAGCTAGCTCGTTTAATAGCTTTGATTTTATTATTAGAACCTTCTAAAGGACCATTTGAATACGGTGTGGTAAAGGTATTATGAATTTCATCGTGATGGGCTTCAAGTGTCTTAAGTGTGTTCTTCATTTCCTCAGAATACGCGGTATGATGCCAAAAAGTGGCATTGTAATTATGCCAATCTTGATGTTGAATAGCCGTCCGCACGTTATTTAAGACTTGATAGGTTTGTTTAAGTTCTGAATCCAAGGATAATAGCTGATCGACCACATCAGTGGCCGGCATTAAATAAGGGAAATTCGTCCATCTTTTAAATTGTTCAAAGTCAAGTTGTTCAGCCGGGACTAATAATAGCTTCCAGTATCGTTTGAGCGCGTGAAATTCCCGAGCGGACGGGGCAAATTTTTTCATCACTTTAATTCTGGTCTTGTTAAACGCCCGATTAAGGGCGTTAATAATGTGAAACTTGTCCATCACCACAATGGCATTGGGGAACACGGTCCGCACAAGCTTAGGGTAAGTATAATTCATATCGGTCACGATAATCTTAACGTTTTCTCTGGCAGCTTGATCAAAACGGTAAAAATACTTCTCCAGTTTATGGATGGTTCGATAAGGGAGT